>NZ_JAELTU010000149.1 GCF_016429015.1 Rhizobium sp. ASV20 | reverse complement strand
TGGTCGTTTCCTCGGGCGCCATCGCGCTCGGCCGCTCTGTTCTCGACTTGCCCTCCGGCGCACTGAAGCTGGAGGAAAGCCAGGCCGCCGCGGCTGTGGGCCAGATTTCGCTTGCCCGCGCCTGGTCGGAAAGCCTCTCGCATGACGATATCGTTGCCGGGCAGATCCTGCTGACACTCGGCGATACCGAGGAGCGCCGCCGTTACCTCAACGCCCGCGCTACCATAAATCAACTTCTGAAGATCGGCGCCGTGCCGATCATCAACGAGAACGACACGGTCGCGACCAGCGAAATCCGCTATGGCGACAATGACCGCCTCGCCGCCCGCGTCGCCACCATGACCGGCGCCGACCTTCTGGTGCTGCTGTCGGATATCGACGGCCTCTATACCGCCCCGCCACACCTCGATCCGCAGGCTAAGTTCCTCGATACGATCGCAGATATCACGCCCGAGATCGAAGCCATGGCCGGCGGCGCCGCCTCCGAGCTGTCGCGCGGCGGCATGCGCACGAAGATCGATGCGGGCAAGATCGCGACCGGCGCGGGCTGCGCCATGATCATCGCGTCGGGCAAGACCGACCGTCCGTTGAACGCGATCGAAAGCGGCGCCCGCTCCTCCTGGTTTGCACCGTCAGGCACGCCCGTCACCGCCCGCAAGACCTGGATTGCCGGGCAGCTGCAGCCGGCTGGCGAATTGCATGTCGACGACGGCGCGGTCACCGCGCTTGGCGCCGGCAAGAGCCTGTTGCCTGCCGGTGTGCGCAGCGTCGTCGGCCATTTCGGCCGCGGCGATACCGTCGCCGTCATCGGTCCCTCGGGCCGCGAAATCGCCCGCGGCCTTGCCGGCTACGATGCCGAAGAGGCCCGCCAGATCACCGGCCGCAAATCGGCGGAGATCGAGGCGATCCTCGGCTATGCCGGCCGAGCCGCCATGGTGCATCGCGACGACCTCGTCATGGCCGCGTCCGTCAAGGCGAAGGCCGAGAAGTCGAAGAAGGATGAAGCTCATGCTTGATACTGTCGCACAAAGCCCCGACATCGATGCGCTGATGAATGACATCGGCCGCAAGGCCCGGGCTGCATCGCGACCGTTGGCCTTTGCTTCGACGGAAAGCAAGAACACGGCGTTGAACGCCATGGCGGATGCCATTCTTGCTCATAAGGATCATATCCTCTCTGAAAACGCCAAGGATCTGAAGGATGTCGAGGGCACGGATATGCTCGCCTCCTTCGTCGATCGTCTGACGCTGAACGACAAGCGCATCGCCGAAATGGCCGAAGGCATTCGCGCCATTGCCGCGCTCGCCGACCCTGTGGGCGAAGTCATCGCTGCCTGGGATCGCCCGAACGGGCTTCAGATCGAGCGCGTCCGCACGCCGCTCGGCGTCATTGGCGTCATCTTCGAAAGCCGGCCGAACGTGACGGCCGATGCCGGTGCGCTATGCCTGAAGGCGGGCAATGCGGTGATCCTGCGTTGCGGTAGCGATTCCCGTCGTTCCTCGCAGGCGATCCATGAGTGCCTTGTCGAAGGGCTGAAGGCAGCGGGCCTGCCGGAACATTCAATCCAGCTCGTGCCCGTCAGCGATCGCGCCGCCGTCGGCGCCATGCTGCGTGGCCTTGAAGGCAACATCGATGTCATCGTGCCACGCGGCGGCAAGAGCCTTGTCGGTCGCGTGCAGACCGAGGCGCGCGTACCGGTCTTTGCCCATCTGGAAGGCCTTTGCCATCTTTACATAGACGCCTCGGCCGATCTCGACATGGCGAAATCCATTGTCGTCAACGCCAAGATGCGCCGCACAGGCATCTGCGGTGCGGCCGAAACCCTGCTGGTCGATTCCAGGGTCGCTTCCACCCATCTGAAGCCGCTGCTTGACGGACTTGCCGCGGCAGGCTGCGAAATCCGCGGCTCCGCCGAGGTCCTCAAGCTTGAGCCCAATGCAAAGGCGGCAACGGAAGAGGACTGGTCGACGGAATATCTGGCGCCGATCATCTCGGTAGCGCTGGTGGACGGCATTTCAGGTGCAATCGCCCATATCGGCAAATATTCGTCGAACCATACCGAAGCCGTGATTGCCGAGGATCCGGCCGTCGTCGAACGCTTCTTTACCGAGATTGATTCGGCAATTCTGCTGCACAATGCCTCGACGCAATTTGCCGATGGCGGCGAATTCGGCATGGGCGCGGAAATCGGCATCGCCACCGGCAAGATGCATGCCCGCGGGCCTGTTGGCGTCGAGCAGCTCACCTCCTTCAAATATCGCGTGCGCGGCACCGGACAGATACGGCCCTGACGTGCTGATAGAGGGGGTCGATCAACGCTATCTGCGTATGCCTCATGCCGAGCGCGGCATGGTGGTCGGTCTTTTCGGTGGCTCCTTCAACCCGCCGCACCGCGGCCATGCGCTGGTGGCCGAGATCGCCATTCGACGACTAGGCCTCGATCAGCTCTGGTGGATGGTAACCCCAGGCAATCCGTTGAAGAGTCGCAATCACCTAGCGCCGCTTGCCGAGCGCATCGCGCTGAGCGAACAGATGCTTCACGATCCGCGCATCAAGGTGACGGCATTCGAGCAAAAGCTGGGTATGAGCTACACGGCCAATACGCTGGCGCATGTGAAGGCACGCAATCGCCATATCCACTTCATCTGGATCATGGGCGCCGACAGCCTGAACACATTCCATCGTTGGCAGAAATGGGAAGAAATCGCCCGCACATTCCCGATCGCCGTCATCGACCGGCCAGGATCGACGCTCTCCTATCTCTCTGCCAAAATGGCCAAGACCTTTCACTATGCGCGCGTGGACGAGGACGATGCCCGCGTGCTCTGGAAGAAGCGCGCACCAGCCTGGACCTTCATTCACGGGCCACGCTCGGCGCTCAGCTCGACAGCCTTGCGAGCAGCGCAATAACCAACTGACTTTTCAGGAAGATAAAAAATAAAAAGCCCGACGCGGGAGGAGGATGCGTCGGGCTTTAAACCTGATCAGCAACTGGGAGGAGGAGAGTTGCTGATCCATATCGAACGGCATTGGGAGGAGGAGATCGCCGTTTCGATGGTTATGTTTTAGCAGATTTTACCGATTGATAAATAATCGATTGCGCAATGCAGCAATGCGATGAGCGCATGCCTTTAAAGCCAACTTGCCCAAAATTCGCTTCTTTTCAGAGCCGCACGTCATTGAGCCTCGATAGTGACATCATGCATCTGGCGAAATCGCGGCAAAATCCACGATTTATATCGTTGCATCTCACTTCGTGAGCGTTCGCCAATCTTCCGGGCGAATAAAGCCATGCGTTTTCGCAATGCCAAAGCAGATTTATATGCGCCGCAAAATAGAAAACCCATAAATTTCGTGGGGTTAGTCTACGATCAGGCGATATATTTTTGCAAACACATCCCTAGCCAAGCTTCGCGCGTCGTTATATCTCTCGAAACATGTCGACATCTTTGGGGAGAAATAAGATGGCTACCAGCCGACGCCGATGGATCAAGCTTGCAACCGCCGCACTATCAGCCGCATGGCTCGGGCTTTCGGTCACACCGACCTTTGCCGCCGACAAGATTGTCGTCTTCGCCGCTGCCAGCATGAAGAATGCGCTGGACAATGCCGATGCCGCCTTCACCAAGGAAACCGGCAAGGAAGTCACCGTTTCCTATGCTGCAAGCGGCCCACTCGCCAAGCAGCTTGAAAACGGCGCGCCGGCCGACATCTTCATTTCCGCCGACACCAACTGGATGGATTATGTCGCCGGCAAGAAGCTGATCAAGGACGACAGCCGGGTAAACCTCCTCGGCAACAAGCTCGTTTTGGTCGCCGCCAAGGACAAGGCAAAGCCGGTCGAGATCAAGCACGGCTTCGATCTGGCCAAACTCCTCGGCGACGGTCGCCTGGCGATCGGCCAGCCGGAATCGGTACCGGCAGGCAAATACGGCAAGACGGCGCTGGAAAAGCTCGGCGTCTGGTCGTCGGTTGAAAAGAAGGTCGCCGGTGCTGAAAGCGTTCGCGCCGCACTCGCGCTGGTGTCGCGCGGCGAAGCACCCTTTGGCATCGTCTACCAGACCGATGTCTCGGCCGATCCGGGCGTCGCGGTCGTCGGCACCTTTCCGGCAGACAGCCATCCGCCGATCGTTTATCCGATCGCCATCACCGCCAGCAGCAAGAACCCGGACGTGCAAGCCTATTTCGATTATCTGAAATCGGCTAAGGCTGTTCCCTTCTTCGAGCATGAGGGCTTCACTGTCCTGAAGCGATAAATATCGTCGCAGTACATCCGGGATAGGGAAGACAAAAACCCAGGCTCGCCGGTTCATGGCGAGCCTGATTTATTTCAAGAGGCAGGATTTGGACGCATTGGGTTTGAGCAGCGACGAATGGACGGCCATTGAGCTGAGCCTGCGCGTGTCGATCGTCGCCATGCTGGTGAGCCTGCCCTTCGGCATCGGCGCCGCCTATCTGCTGGCGCGCGGCCGGTTCTGGGGAAAATCGATCCTCAATGGCATCATCCACCTGCCCTTGATCCTGCCGCCCGTTGTCACCGGCTTCATCCTTCTCATCCTCTTCGGCCGCAAGGGGCCGATCGGCGCGTTGTTCGAGCAATATCTCGGCCTCGTCTTCTCCTTCCGCTGGACAGGCGCCGCACTTGCCTGCGGCGTCATGGGTTTTCCGCTGATGGTCAGAAGCATCCGCCTGTCGATCGAGGCAGTCGATCGCAAACTGGAGGAGGCCGCAGGCACGCTCGGCGCCAGTCCCATTTGGACCTTTACAACGGTGACACTGCCGCTGATCTTGCCGGGCATCATCGCCGGCATGATCCTCTCCTTCGCCAAGGCGATGGGCGAATTCGGCGCCACCGTAACCTTCGTCTCCAATATTCCCGGTGAAACGCAGACGCTGTCTTCGGCCATCTACACCTTCACCCAGGTTCCCGGCGGCGACGCCGGCGCCATGCGGCTCACCATCGTCGCCATCGTCATCTCCATGGCGGCGTTGCTTGCCTCTGAATTCCTCGCCTATCTGGCCGGTCGCAGGGTGGATTTCGAATGACTCTCTCGGTCGATATACGCCACCGCCTCGGCGCCTTTTCACTGGAGGCAGCATTTACCTCCGATGGCGGCGTGACCGCCCTTTTTGGCCGCTCCGGCTCCGGCAAGACGTCTATCGTCCGCATCATTGCCGGCCTCACCCGGCCCGATCACGGTCGCATCAGCCTAGATGACACGGTGCTCGCGGATTCTGAGAAGCAGATCTTCATCCCCCGCCACCGCCGCCGCTTCGGCTACGTCTTCCAGGAGGCGCGCCTGTTCCCGCACCTCTCGGTGCGGCAGAACCTCAATTACGGCCGCTGGTTCGCGCCCAAAAGCGAACGCAGTGAAAGCTTTGAAGGCGTCGTCGATCTTCTCGGCATTGCCGCCCTGCTCGATCGGCGTCCGGCAAAACTCTCCGGTGGAGAGAAACAGCGCGTCGCGATCGGCCGCGCCCTGCTCTCTTCTCCCCGCCTCCTGCTGATGGATGAGCCGCTTGCCGCGCTCGACGAAGCCCGCAAGGCGGAAATCCTTCCCTATCTCGAACGGTTGCGCGACGAGACGAATATCCCGATCATCTATGTCAGCCACTCGATCGCCGAGGTGGCCCGCCTCGCCAACCGCGTCGTCGTCATGCGCGACGGCAAGGTCGAGACGATCGGCGCTGCCGTCGATGTCTTCAGCCAGCTATCGGGACCATTGGCGGCCGACCGTCGCGAAGCAGGCGCGCTGCTGGAAGGCCGCGTGGAATCGATGGACGAGCGGCATCATTTGACGGTCGTTGCGCTGAAGTCGGCAAAACTCTTCGTCCCGGGCCAGGCGGCGGCAATCGGCAAGACGGTGCGCGTCCATATTCCCGCTCGCGACGTCATGCTGGCAACGACACGGCCGGAGGGTCTCAGCGCGCTCAACATTCTCGATGGTACCGTGAGTGACATCGGCATCACCGCCGACGGAACAGCAGAGGTCAAGGTCGATTGCGCCGGCGATATGGTGACGGCTCGCATCACGCAATTTTCAGCCGAGCGGCTGGGATTGAAGATCGGCCTGCCGATCCACGCCGTCATCAAGACGGTGGCGCTGGAGCACTAGACAGCTCAAGCCTTGTCAGGCACGTCCTTTGTCGCGCTGCGATTGGCCTCGAGCCAGTCCAGGTCGTCAGCGATAGCAGCGCGCAACGTTGTTTCCATGCTGCGAAAACGCCGAAGCAATTCCTCCCCGAACGGCGTCAAGGCAGCACCACCGCCCTTCTGGCCGCCGCGCTGCGATTCCACGACAGGCTGCCGGAACATGTGGTTCAACTCGCTGATGAGCAGCCAGGCCCGGCGATAGGACATATCCATGGCACGTCCGGCGGCCGAGATGGAGCCAGTCTCCTGAATATGCTCCAGAAGTTCCATCTTGCCACGACCAAGCCGGTCCTGCCCCGAAAAGCTGATGCGGAGGATGGGCTTCAACGATGGCTGCGGAGCGTCTGTCATGGCATCTATA
This sequence comes from Rhizobium sp. ASV20, assembly GCF_016429015.1. Classification (GTDB taxonomy): domain Bacteria; phylum Pseudomonadota; class Alphaproteobacteria; order Rhizobiales; family Rhizobiaceae; genus Rhizobium. The sequence continues at coordinate 12,910 of NZ_JAELTU010000149.1, read as the reverse complement.
ACGGATTGATCTGGATATTGTATACGCGGGCTTCGTCCGGCTGTACATGCCAACGGGAAATGGACAAACAGCGGCTGCGGCCTATCTGATCTCCAATGCAAAAGCGCTCCGCGCACTGGGCAAGGAATGCGCGAGCCTTCACCCCGCAGGATTGGAGAAGCAATGCCCGCCTATATCATTTCCGATGTTACGATCAGGGATGCCGAAGCCTTCGAAACCTACCGAACCCGCACGGCCGCTTCCATCGCCCGCCATGACGGACGCTATGTCGTTCGCGGCGGCTCGATCAAGCAACTGGAAGGAGATTGGTCGCCGCGGGCGATTGTCATCGCGGAGTTTCCGGATCTGGAACGGGCCAGAGCCTGGTATCGTTCGCCAGAATATGCGCACGCTCTGGAAGCGCGCGATCAGGCACTGAGCCGCAACCTCATTCTGGTCGACGGAGTGAGCCAGCAAGACTGATTTCGGCCTTCGGCGCAGATATTCACCTAGATCTGGTGCAAAACTGCCCAAGTCAGCCACAAATCCTTGTCTTAGCCCCCTCAAGACCACGGCTTGCGTCTTGAAACCTTTATACAATGATGCCTATCTTTGTAGCGTGATCGACTCAGATCGCGTATGTGCATGTTCTGTTACTCAAGGAAGGAAGAGCACTGACAACAGTACACGCCAAGGGAAGAACGCCTGTCGTTATCCCGAAGAGCCCGGAACGTGGCGCTGATGCCGCTGCCCGAGCCCTGCAAGCCGTCCTCGTAAGCCTCGAGGACTCCAAGGCCGAAAATATCGTCACCATCGACATTGCTGGCAAATCTGCACTCGGAGACCACATGGTCATCGTCTCCGGTCGCTCGAGCCGCCATGTCCTGGCGATTGCCGACCATCTTATGACCGATCTCAAGGACGAGGGCTTCGGCAATGCCCGCGTCGAAGGTCTGGATGGCGGCGACTGGGTGTTGATCGACACCGGCGACATCATTGTTCATGTCTTCCGTCCGGAGATCCGTGAGTTCTACAACATCGAAAAGATGTGGGCAGCACCCGATCTCGACGAAGGCACGCTGCACTAACCGCTAGAAGGGCGCCGTTCCCGGCCCGGTTGGCAGCTTTTCATCGCCGGACCTGATCGTCCGGCAGGAATCTGTTTGTGTCGCCATAGTGGCGGATATGCGTGGGAGCGGGAATGCGGATTGGTCTTTTTGCGGTGGGACGGCTGAAAGCCGGCCCTGAAAAGGATCTTGCGGCTCGCTATCTCGACCGTTTCGCCAAAGCCGGGCCGGCCATCGGCCTGGAAATGGCACGCATGACAGAGGTTGCCGAAAGCCGCGCTTCCAATAGCGAGACCCGCAAGCGCGATGAGGCGGGCCTGCTGCAAAAGGCGCATCCGGAAGGCGGCGTCCTCATCCTCCTCGACGAACGCGGCAAGGCTTTGGATAGCGAAGCCTTCGCCGCCATGCTCGGCACGTTCCGCGATCAGGGCAAGCGCGACCTGACGATCGCAATCGGCGGCGCTGACGGTCTCGACCCCTCCCTTTACGACAAGGCCGACATGACCGTCTGCCTCGGCAAGCTCACCTGGCCGCACCAGCTGGTGCGCATCCTCATTGCCGAACAGCTCTACCGTGCCGTGACCATCCTCTCCGGCCATCCCTACCACCGGGTGTGACGACCCAACCCAACATCGAAAACAGTTTGGCTTTCGGGCTTTTTGCGTTAACGAAACGCTCACATAGGCGTGTTTTGATTCCCGCCTCAAAAGTGACGATGCTTCCTGGATGATCGCGGCAAATCAGCTTATTTTCGCGCGATCCGAAGGGACCAGGCCCGAACCGACTGGATGAGAAAAGCCCTGCCTACGCTTTCCCGCTTTCTGCTGCCCTCTCTGGCGGCATGTCTTGGCGTGGGCGCATATACGGCCGGTCCGTTTTCTCTGAATGACATCGCCTTCGCACAGCAAGCTGCCAGCGATACAGCGCAAGCACCGGACGACCGTCCGGCAACGGCGGCGGCCCCCGCAGCGCCGGCTCCGGATCCGACGGCCGACCTTGCCCGCAAGCGCGACGAAACGCGCACGCAGCTCGAGGCACTGTCGAAAACAATCAGCCTCTCTTCCGACAAGACCAAGGAGCTGGAAGACAGCATCGCGTCGCTCGACAAGAGCACGGCGAGCCTCCGTCAGGCGCTGATCGACAGCGCAGCCCGCCGCAAGGATCTGGACCGCAAGATCCAGCAAAGCGAGAAGACGCTGACGGACCTGGCAGTCAAGGAAGACAAGATCCGCGCCTCGCTGCACGAACGCCGCGCACTGCTGGCCGAGGTTCTGGGCGCGTTGGAGCGTATGGGTCGCAATCCGCCGCCGGCGCTGCTGGTAACGCCGGACGACGCACTCGCCTCCGTGCGCAGCGCCATTCTGCTCGGAGCCGTCGTGCCGGGAATGCGCAAGGAGACGGACCAGCTCATTGCCGATCTCACGGATCTCAGCAAGCTGCACACGGCTGCGGCAGCCGAAAAAGCCGACCTCACCACCACCATGACCAATAGTCTGGAGGAAGAGCGGCGCATGGACCTGCTGATCGCGGAGAACGACAAGCACAGCAAGGAAAATTCAGCCCAGCTCGAGGCCGAGCGCAAGCGCGCCGAGGAACTGGCCGGTCAGGCGACCAGTCTGGAGGGGCTTGTCGCCTCGCTCGAAAGCCAGATCGGCTCGGTCCGCGACGCGGCCGCTGCCGCCCGCGCGGAAGAAGCGCGGCGGGCGCTGCTCACCGATCAGCAACGCGAGCAGGCAAAGGCGCTCGCCGAGAGTGGCGTGCCCGATAAAAACCGCATTACGCCCGCATATGCCTTCTCCGACCTTAAGAAGAAGTTGGAGCTGCCCGTGGCGGGCGATACCCTCCGCCAATTCGGCGACGACGACGGCACGGGCCACACGGCGATGGGATTGACCATCGCGACCGGCCCGAATGCGCTCGTCACCGCTCCCGCCGACGGTACGGTTGTCTATGCCGGCGCGTTTCGCAGCTACGGCCAGATGATCATCCTGGATACGGGCGACGGCTATCATATGGTTCTGTCGGGCATGGACGCGATCAAGACGCGCCCCGGCAGATTTGTTTTTGCCGGCGAGCCGCTCGCCGCGATGGGCCAGAAAAGAGTCGCGAGTGCGACCGCATTGGCGCTGGAAACGGATCGGCCAACGCTTTACATTGAATTCCGAAAAGATGGGAAGCCGGTCGATTCTCGACCGTGGTGGACCTCCAAAGACACTGGAAAGGCACGCAATGATACGTAGGGCTTCTCTTGTTCTCGTTGGCGCATTGATGGGTGCGACGGCGATGGGCGTTATCTATACGGCGGTGGTGCCGGCCGAAGCCGCGGGCACGTCCACCTACAAGGAGTTGTCGATTTTCGGCGACGTCTTTGAACGCGTTCGCGCCCAGTATGTGACACCACCCCAGGAAGACAAGCTGATCGAAGCCGCCATCAACGGCATGCTGTCCTCGCTGGACCCACATTCCAGCTACATGAATGCCAAGGACGCCGAAGACATGCGCACCCAGACCAAGGGTGAATTCGGCGGTCTCGGCATTGAAGTCACGATGGACAACGATCTCGTCAAGGTCATTACTCCGATCGACGATACCCCAGCCGCCAAGGCTGGTGTCCTTGCAGGCGACTACATCACCGCCATCGACGGCCAGTCTGTACGCGGCCTGAAGCTGGAAGATGCCGTCAACAAGATGAAAGGCGCCGTCAAGACGCCGGTCAAGTTGACCTTGATGCGCAAGGACGTCGACAAGCCGATCGAACTCACCATCGTTCGCGACGTGATTGCCATCGCCGCCGTCAAGTCGCGCGAGGAAGGCGGCAATGTCGGCTATATCCGCATCATCTCCTTCACGGAAAAGACGACGCCGGATCTCGAAGCCGCGATCGCCAAGATCAAAAAGGATATCCCGGCCGACAAGCTCAAGGGCTACGTTCTAGACCTGCGTCTCAACCCTGGCGGTCTGCTCGACCAGGCAATCAACGTCGCCGACGACGTGCTGGAGCGCGGCGAGATCGTCTCGACCCGCGGCCGCAATCCGGATGAAACCCGCCGCTTCAACGCGACGCCAGGCGATCTGACGGACGGCAAGCCGATCATCGTGCTCATCAACGGCGGTTCGGCCTCGGCTTCGGAAATCGTTGCCGGCGCTCTGCAGGATCTGCGCCGCGCAACCGTTGTCGGCACCCAGTCCTTCGGCAAGGGTTCCGTCCAGACGATCATTCCGCTCGGTGACGGCAACGGCGCGTTGCGCCTGACGACGGCGCTCTACTACACGCCATCGGGCCGCTCGATCCAGGGCACCGGCATCACCCCCGACATCAAGGTCGATCAGCCGCTGCCGGACGATCTGAAGGGCAAACTGACGTCTGAAGGCGAATCCAGCCTTCCGGGCCATATCAAGGGCCAGAGCGAAACCGACAAGGGCTCCGGCTCCTCGGCCTACATGCCGCCGGATCCGAAGGACGATATCCAGCTCAACTATGCGCTGGATCTGCTGCGCGGCAACAAGACCGATCCGGCCTTCCCGCCTAACCCGGAAAAGGCGGTTTCCTCCAAGTAAGGATATGGCGCCGGGCTGGAAACAGACCCGGCGCTTTCATTATGGCGCTCCATGAGAAGGGGCAGCGGTCCCTTGTCCGGACCGCTTGAAGAAACCATTGGATGGAGAGGGGCTTGCATATCGTTCCGCTCTCCTCGATCGAACGGGCGCAGCCTTGTTCACGTACTGTTTTGTCGATGTTTTGATACTTTGAGCCTGAGGCACGATTTTCCATTGCGGTGACCGCTGGAAAGCGGAATGCTCAGGGCCGGAACAAATTCCCGTTTGGGGTGGATACGGACTTTGGGAACGGATTTGCATGCACCGCTGGGACAGAATCGCGGTCCCGGCCGCCAGCGGAGGACTCCGCCCTTCGGGCGTATTCTCGGCGGTCTTTGCCTGATCGCAATCGCCGGCTTCTCGCTTTATTCGGCGCTGCTGCGCGACGACCTCAAGAAAACCCAGCCGATCGAAACGGCCAAGAAGGACGATCCGGCCCCATCATCGGAAGCCAAGCCGGCGGCAACGAACCGGCCAGGCCTGACGCAGGTCGACCCGCAGTCCGGTGCCAATACCAGCCGGGTCGTTACCGATGACGGCTCCGTCGTCACCATGTTCAGCCCGGGCAGTCGCGACGGCAATGGCCCGGTCCTGATCAACGCCAATCAGATCGGCCAGGATCCCCGCATGGCGGCAACGCCGAACGACAGCCTGCTGGAGGATTCACCCTTCGGGAAGCTGCCAATCATCGGGCCGAGCGGCCTCAGGCCGATGGATCAATATGCCAGGCCCTGGTCCGGCGCGCGCGGCACCCGCATCGCCATCGTCGTCAGCGGCCTCGGCCTTAGCCAGACCGGCACGCAGCGCGCCATCGAGAAGCTGCCGGAAGAAATCACGCTGGCCTTCGCGGTCAGCGGCAACAGCCTTCAGCGCTGGATGCAGGATGCGCGAAGAGGCGGTCACGAAATCCTTATCCAGGTCCCGTTTGAGCCCTTCGATTATCCCAGCAACAATCCAGGCCCGGACACGTTGCTGACATCGCTGTCTGCTACGAAGAATATCGACAATCTGCACAAGGCGATGGGCAAGATCACAAATTATACCGGCGTGATGAACTATCTCGGGGGTCGCTTCCTTGCCAATCCAGGCGCCATGGAGCCGGTGCTGCGCGATATCGGCAAGCGCGGCTTGCTTTTCCTCGACGACGGCTCGTCTGCGCAATCCAAATCCGGGACGATCGCCAAGACGCTGGAGGTGCCGCACGCCTTTGCCGACGTGCAACTCGATGGCGAATTGCAGCAGGATGCGATCATGCGGAAACTCGACGAACTGGAGCGCATTGCCCGTCGCAACGGCTCTGCGATCGGCGTCGCCTCCGCTTTCGACGAAAGCGTCGACGCGATCAGCAAGTGGAGTGAAGAGGCCGCCATGCGCGGCATTGAAATCGTCGCGGTCTCGGCGCTTGCCGACGACCCGAAACGCCCCTGATTCATTGGAGATACAGATGAGCAAGCCGCAAGCGCCCGCCCAAGCGTCAGTAAGAGCTGAAGACCTGCCCTATCGCCCCTGCGTCGGCATCATGATCCTGAACCGGGACGGTCTGGTCTGGGCGGGCCGGCGCATTCCGGACGGCAATTCCGAGTATGATGGTTCGCCGCAGCTCTGGCAGATGCCGCAAGGCGGCATAGATGACGATGAAGACCCGCTGAAAGCCGCCTATCGCGAACTCTATGAAGAAACCGGCATGAAAACGGTGACGCTTCTGGCGGAAGCGAAAGATTGGATCAATTACGATCTGCCGCCGCAGTTGATCGGCATTGGCCTCAGAGGGAAATACCGCGGCCAGACCCAGCGCTGGTTCGCCTTCCGCTTCGACGGAGACGAAAGCGAGATCGCAATCAATCCGCCGCCGGGCGGCCACGAGCCCGAATTCGACGCTTGGGGATGGAAGCCTATGGCAGAGCTTCCCGGACTGATCGTCGCCTTCAAGCGATCAGTCTACGAACAGGTTGTCGCCGAATTCCAGCATCTCGCCGGCCTCAAGGCTGAGGACTGAGTATGAGGAAACCGGCCGCTGGAACAGCGGCCGGATCCATATATCGTTATTCGGCGGAATCCGCGGAGTCGGCGTTGAGCTGGCCATACTTGGCTTCGCCGATCTTTCCGAGCAGCTCGAGCTGGGTTTCCAGGAAGTCGATATGACCTTCCTCGTCTGCCAGTAGCTCTTCGAACAGCTTCATCGAGACATAGTCACCAGCGTCGTGACAGATATCGCGGGACTTCTTGTAGGCCGTGCGGGCGTCATATTCGCCGGCGAGATCGGCTTCCAGCACTTCCTTGACGTTCTGGCCGATGCGCAACGGCGCCAGCGTCTGCAGGTTCGGGTGGCCTTCGAGAAAGATGATGCGTGCAACGAGACGATCGGCATGCTGCATCTCTTCGATGGATTCCGCACGCTCCTTCTTGGCAAGCTTGGTGTAGCCCCAGTCCTCGAGGAGCCGGTAGTGAACCCAATACTGGTTGACTGCGCCAAGCTCGAGGAACAGCGCCTCGTTAAGCCGCTCGATGACTTTTTTGTCGCCTTTCAATGTCCGCTCTCCTGTTTTCTTCGTGGAATTTCTTCAGGCGGGACATGAAATCAAAAATTTCGGCTTCCGTCGAGTGGCGACGGGCATGATACTCTTCGGTTGTCTGTATAATGATATCAACGACATTCGGGAAACAGCCGCAGCAGCGGCCGCGCTTTTCCATGGCGTGATAGACCTTGGCGGGGACGATGAGCTGCCAACAGTCCTGATCCAGGAACTCGTTGATGACGTCCCGGATTTCCTTGTCGGTGATATAATTACAGCTGCAAACAAGCATTCTTCGCTCAGTCCGTCAAACATGACATCTGCTCTCTTGTTATCTGCTAAAGAAGACGCTCTTTGTCAAGAAAGAAACGATTCATTTTTTCGACAGGCGAAACCGGAGGCATGGCGTTGGGACCGCAAGACTTTGGATCTCAATGGAAATTGCGACCTCGCGGCATGACGCTCGCGGTTTCGGCAATATCGTCGCGGCCTTCCATAGCTGTGCCCGCATCGCGCGCCAGCAGGTCGAGCGCGGCACGTTTCTTCTTCTGCCTGTGATCCATGGTCGGCCGCAACGCCTCGTCAGCCCGGTCGCTGACGCCGAAACGCCTTGCCTCGCGCTGGAGAATGCCGAGCGCCGACGTCATGTCCTCGATGTGATCGACCACCACATGGATGACGCCGCTTTCGCTCTGCAGCCGACCGCGGATCTTCACCAGCCGGGCTCCCATGACGATGGCGCGATATTTCTCGAATTTTTTTGGCCAGACGATCGCATTGGCGACACCGGTCTCGTCTTCCAGCGTCATGAAGATCACACCCTTGGCCGAGCCCGGCCTCTGCCGCACCAGCACCAGCCCGGCAATCGTCACCATCTGGCCACTGGCGATATTGGGCAGATCCCGGCTCTGTACGATGCCCTGCCGGGCGAAATCGTTACGCAGGAAGGAGACCGGATGCGCCTTCAGCGATAGCGACAGATAGCGATAATCCTCGATGACCTGCTCGCCGGGCAGCATTTCGGGCAGCGTAACCGCCGGCTCGACCTGCAGTTCCGTATGATCGTTGCCGAAATCGAAAAGCGGGAGCTTTTCAGCGGCGCTGCCGGCATCGAGCGCACGCACCGCCCAGAGCGCATCCCGCCGGCTGAGGCCGATGGAGCCGAACGCATCCGCATCCGCCAGACGCTCGATCTGCGCCTTGGCAAGCCCGGAGCGCAGCCAGAGATCACGCACGGACCGATAGCCGTCGCCGCGGCGCATGACGAGCAGCCCTATCTCCTTGTCAGACAGGCCTTTGACCTGCCGAAAGCCGAGGCGGACGGCACATTGCGTCTTGATATCGTCGCGCATCGACGCATGGCGCGGCTCGATCGCGCCCGGATCGAAACGCGCCTTCTCCAGCAGGCAATCCCAGCTCGAACGATTGACATCCACCGGTCGAACCTCGACGCCATGCTCCCGCGCATCGCGCACTAGCTGTGCCGGCGCATAAAAACCCATCGGCTGGGCATTGAGGATCGCCGCACAGAAGACATCCGGATAGTACGTCTTGAGCCAGGAAGAGGCGTAGACGAGCAACGCGAAGGACGCCGCATGGCTTTCGGGAAAGCCATATTCGCCGAAGCCCTTGATCTGCTCGAAACAGTTCTTGGCGAACTCGCGGGCATAGCCTTTCGCAACCATGCCCTCGACCATCTTCTCCTCGAAGGTGTGAATGGTCCCGGTCCGCTTGAAGGTCGCCATCGCCCGACGCAACTTGTCAGCCTCTGCAGGCGTAAACCCTGCTGCCGTGATGGCGATTTGCATGGCCTGTTCCTGAAACAAGGGAACACCCAGCGTTCGCTTCAGCACTGCCTTCAGCTCATCGCTCGGATAATCGAGCTCCTTTCCCGCCCGTCTGGCTTCCCGCCGCTTGAGATAGGGATGCACCATATTGCCCTGGATCGGACCGGGCCGGACGATCGCCACCTCGATGACTAGGTCATAGAATTCGCGGGGCCGCAGACGCGGCAGCATGCTCATCTGTGCCCGGCTTTCGATCTGGAAGACGCCAATCGTATCGGCACGGCAGATCATGTCATAGACCGGCTTGCCGTCGGGATAGTTGGCATAGCCAAGATCGGCGAGCTCCTTCTTCACATCGTAATGCAGCAGCAGTAGGTCGAAAGCCTTGGCAAGGCAGGTCAGCATACCAAGTGCCAGAACATCGATCTTCAATATGTTGAGATTGTCGAGATCATCCTTGTTCCACTCGATCATGTAGCGATCGTCCATCGCCGTGTGCATGATTGGCACGACTTCATCCAAACGATCCCGGGTGATGACGAAACCGCCGACATGCTGGGTCAGATGCCGCGGAAATCCCATCAGTGTCGAGGCATAGGACAGCACGTTCTTTGTCGTCTTGTCGGTGAGATCGAGGCCGGCAATCTTCGCCTCGCGCTCGGACAGGTCCTCTGTCGACCAACCCCAGACACCGCTTGCAAGGGCAGACTGCACATCTTCCGACAGGCCAAAGGCCTTGGCCACCTCGCGGCCAGCCGAGCGCGCCCGATAGCTGGTGACGGCTGCCGTCAGCCCGGCACGCTCCATTTTGTAATGCCTGTAGATGAACTGAATGACCTCTTCGCGTTTCTCATGCTCAAAATCGACGTCAATATCCGGCGGTTCCTCCCGCTCCGTCGAGATGAAACGCTCGAACAGGAGCATCGTAATCTCCGGATTTACCTCAGTAATCCTGAGGCAGTAGCAGACCGTCGAATTGGCAGCTGATCCACGTCCCTGACACAGGATATTCTCGCTGCGGGCAAACTCCATGATCCGATGTACCGTCAGGAAGTAGGGCTCATATTGCCGCTCCCGAATGAGCTCGAGCTCGTGTTTGATCTGCTTGATAACCTTTTCGGGTATCTTATCGGGATAACGCCATTTGGCACCCTGCCATGTCAGTCGCTCCAGCGTTTCTGAAACGGTTTCGCCTTTGATGCTTTCATCTGGATAGTTATGCTTCAGCTCATCCAGCGAAAAAGACAGCCGGCTAAAAAACTTCTGCGTATTGGCTATAGCTTTTGGATAGTCCCTGAAAAGACGCGCCATTTCCGCAGCGTCCTTCATATAGCGTTCGGCATTGGCCGCCAGTTTGAAACCAGCCTCTGCAATCGGCACATGTTCGCGGATCGACACGACGATATCGGCAAGCGGCTTGCGCTCGGTCGCGTGATAGAGCGGCTGGTTGCTGGCGATCAATCGCACGCCGTTGCGTAATGCGATGATGGAGAGCGTGGCGAAGACCAGCCGATCCCGGCCGTCATAGGCCGGCGACAGGACCATATGGAGCTTGCGGCCGAAACGGGCCCACAATCGCGCCAGGCACTGTTCCAGCCTTGCCTGTCCTTCCGGCGTCTCGACGCTCTCCGCATCGGGAACGAGCGCCAGCATCATCTCCTCACCCCATTGCACGAGGTCGCTTTCATGGAGAATGCAGGTGCCTTTCTCGCCGCGCAGGTTACCGGCGCTCAGCAACCGGCAGAGATGTGCCCAACCCTTGCGGTTCTGCGGATAGGCAAGGATATCGGGCGTGCCGTCCGAAAACACCAGACGGGCGCCGGGTTGGAAACGAACCGGCTTCAGGAACGGCTTTTCCGGCTTGCCCTGGGCTCGAAGGAGAGGATTTTCCTTGATGACATCATCATATTTCGCCTGAAGAAGTTTGGTATGCGCATGCGCCTTGACCACGCCCGCAACCGAATTGCGGTCGGCAATTCCAAAGCCGGACAGTTTCAGGAGGGCAGCCTGCGCCACGATCTCTTCCGGATGCGAGGCGCCCTCGAGAAAAGAGAAGTTCGTTCTCACCCCGATCTCACAGAAGGGCAGTGGTTCGTGAAAGCTCGGGCGCGCGTTCATGCGAAGACCCCGTGCATATACCAATCCGGCGCTGTTCCGCCCCGGCCATAAAGACCCTTGCGGAACAGCCAGAAGCGATGACCCTCTTCATCCTCGATCTGGAAATAGTCGCGGGCAGGCTCCTCTTTTTCCTCAAGCCACCATTCCGCCGAGAGCCGTTCCGGCCCCTCTGCCCGCTGCACCCGATGCATGACACGCCGCCAGCGAAACTGCCGGGGAGGGCCGTCAGGCACTTCGGCAGCAATGGTTTCGACCAGTTCCGGCATGCGAAACAGCCGCAGTGGGCGTTCGCCTCGGAAAAAGCCGTGGCCGGCATTGTCCCTGCCCGTCCGTCTATGATCGGCGAGCACATGCATGGCCGGCACCGGCCGGGAGGCCCGCTCGGGAATATGGCTCTGCCGCAGCTCGAACCCCTGGATGCAATCTGGCCCAAGCCGGGCGGCCACCCGATCGACAAAGGCGGCAAGCGAGCTGTCCTGTCGGCCTTCCCCGACGAAATCACCTTGCGTTGCATCGAAGGCCGCATGCTGCAGCACGTTGAGACGGACGATCTCGAAGCCATAGCCGACATCGAGATCATCATGAATGGCGGTGAAGCGCTCCGTGAACAGGCTGGCGATCCGCCTTGGTTCCCGTAGCGGCTGCGATGCGCCGGCGGCAATGCGGAAGACCGCGCCATCCACCCGGAAGAGCAGAAGCTCGAAGGAACGGCCGCCGACGCCGCGCGCCTCAAGTCCCGGTTTCAGTGCTTCGGCAAGCTGCCGGGCAAGCTCCAGAAGATCCGCTTCCGCCTGCACCGGCTCGGCCAGCCGGCGCTCGGCCGACAATTGCGCGACCGGACGGCGCGGCGAGATCGGCTCTTCGACGAGGCCGATGGCCTGATCGAGCCGCATCAGCAACTGCGCGCCGAAGCGGCGGGCGAGCGGTGCGCGCGGCGCAGCCAAGAGGTCACCCGTCTGTTTCAGGCCCATCTTCTGCAAGGCGGCAATAGTTTCCTCGCCGAGCCTTAAGGAGGCCACCGGCAGCGGCGCCAGGGCCTCCTCCATAGCTTCGGGAGGAACGACACGGCTGTCGTCGAAGCGCGCCACCGCCCAGGATAGGCCCGGCGCAGAGGAAATCGCGCCGCGCACGTCGAGCCCCAACCGGGAAATCCGGATCAGGACATCTTCGAGCAGCGCCTCTTCGCCGCCGAAAAGATGAGCGCAGCCGGTAATATCGAGAAACAGGCCGTCCTTGCCATCGATCGCCACCAGCGGCGTATAGCGGTCGCACCAGTCGGCGATCGCTTCCAAAAGCTTGCGATCCGCCATCGGATCTTCCTCGACGACATCGAGGCTAGGGCAGATCGCTCTCGCCTCAGCCACGCCCTGGCCCGGCTTCAGACCGATCATCTCCGCCCGCTCATTGAGCGCGGTCAGCCGCATGGCATTATTGAGCTTGCCGGCACAGACCAGCGGCGGTGTTTCAAGCCTGCCTGTCGAACGCCAGGACAGACCCCAGCGCTTGCGCGCGATGCGATCGGTCGGCAGGTGCGGAAAGGTCAGCGCCAGAATGCGCTGCGTGTTCGCCGGGAAAGGCAGGGTGCTGAACGTCGGAGACAGGGGCAAAGCGGCGGTCATGGGCATTCCACTCCAGGGTTATGGAAAGAGGCGCCGGGTTGCGGCTCTTTTCCAAGGTCAGACGAAAAGCCGGATGACCGATGCTGCCGCCAAGCACCGATCCGTCCAGCAGAGGCCGCGCCTGCGCCGGCGCGGGTTCGACGGAAAAGCGGAAGAGAGCGCTGCTCGCTTCTTCCTCGCCTCCCTGTCGCAACAGAAACAAGGGCCGCCCCGCCGCCTTGGCCCTCAGC
>NZ_JAELTU010001025.1 GCF_016429015.1 Rhizobium sp. ASV20 | reverse complement strand
ACTTTCATCCCTGCAGTAGACGATTTTAGTCTTGTCAGGATGAAGCGTCAGCCCACAGTCAGTAAAACGCGCGTCCAGAGCGTTCTGAAGCGCCATCGCCTGATCCTCGCTCCGGCAATGACAGATCACATCGTCAGCATACCGTTCAAACGGAATGTCCGCGAAGTTCCGACACATCCACATGTCAAACGCATAGTGAAGAAAGAGGTTTGCCAAGAGGGGGCTGATTACCCCGCCCTGTGGCGTTCCTCGTTCTCTGGCGACGAGATTTC
>NZ_JAELTU010001024.1 GCF_016429015.1 Rhizobium sp. ASV20 | reverse complement strand
ACTTTCATCCCTGCAGTAGACGATTTTAGTCTTGTCAGGATGAAGCGTCAGCCCACAGTCAGTAAAACGCGCGTCCAGAGCGTTCTGAAGCGCCATCGCCTGATCCTCGCTCCGGCAATGACAGATCGCGTCGTCAGCATAGCGCTCAAACGGAATGTCCGCGAAGTTCCGACACATCCACATGTCAAACGCATAGTGAAGAAAGAGGTTTGCCAAGAGGGGGCTGATTACCCCGCCCTGTGGCGTTCCTCGTTCTCTGGCGACGAGATTTC
>NZ_JAELTU010000148.1 GCF_016429015.1 Rhizobium sp. ASV20 | reverse complement strand
GTGCAGCCACCGTGATGGTGCCGGCCTGCGGATTGGTGGCATCCGATGACGAGCCCGTCGTCACCGTAACGTTGGCCGTCGCCAGTGCATTGGTCAGCGTGCTGACGTTGATGATGCTGTCATTGCCTGTGGCGTTGAAGCCACCGTCCGTGTTGCTACTTGTGCCCGTCGAGATCGTCACATTGTAGGGATCGAGCAGCAGGTTGCCGAAGGAACCATGGGTGGCTGTCAGATCGGTGAGGCCGGTATAGGAGAGCTTCGCCTTGCCAGAGACTTCTGCCTCGCCGCCATTGCCCGAGAGCGCCCCGCCCTTCGCCGTGATTGTGCCGGCGAAACGGGTGAGATCATCGGACCACAGCACGACATTGCCGCCATTGCCCGTCGTCATCGCATCGGCATTGATGACCGTATTGGCATCGACCGTCAGCGCCTCGGCCCGCTGCAGCGGTCCCTTGCCCTGGCGGTTGCCGCCGATATTGACCGTACCGCCACCACTCTTGCCCGACGCATTGATCTTCGCATTGGCCAGCGTGATCTTGCGGCCCGTCACCTGAACCTTGCCGCCCGTGCCATGCCTGTTGCTGGCATCGAGCTTGCCGGTGATTTCAACCTCGCCATCGCCGCCCGACAGGATGATGTCGCCGCTTCTCCCCGAGACGCCCTTCGCCTCGATCGTGCCCGACATATTGACAGCCTGCCGCGCCATGTCTTTTGCCGCTGCTGCAGTCAGCTGCACCGTGCCGCCCTTGGCCGATATCCTGCCGCTATTGTCGACCAGCGCCTGTTTGCCATTTGCCTTGGTCGGGACCGCCACCTGCAGGAAGCCGTCACCGGACAGATCAAGCGTTGCCTGTTCCCCCGATCCGAGTGCCGCCTTGCCCATCGGCACGGTGATGGTGCCGGTATTGGCGACCGTGCCGCCGATCAGCGCCATGTAGCCGCCGCGGTTGATGGTGATCTGACCGGCATTGGTCACAGGCGCAGAGGCGCCATTGCCGGTAAACGTCCTTTTGCCCCCCATGAAATCGTCATCGGAGATGCCGAGCGTCGAGGCGACGAAGGCGCCGGTGTTGACGGTCCCGGTTTTGGTAATGGCAATGCCGTTCGGATTGATCAGGTAGACCTGGCCATTGGCATTGATCTGGCCTGCAATCGTCGAGCTCGTCTGGCCGGTGACACGATTGAGGATGGCTGCATTGGCATCGGGCTGGACGAAGGTGACGCGGTTGCCCTTGCCGACGTCGAAACTCTGCCAGTTGACGACGGCGCTGCCGCTTGTCTGGTTGATGGTGAGCGACCCTGCAGACGGCGACCCGATCGTCGCACTGCCCGCCGCCACCTGGCCGCCCGTCGGCAGCGACTGCGCCAAGGCCGCCGAATGCACCAGCGCCGTCGAGGCCAACAGCGCCACCAGCCGGGTCTTGTGCGAAAGCGTCATGTTGCCGAGCATCTGGCGGGTCGTCTGTCTGGTCATTGTCGTCGCCCTGGGGCGGAACCGCGATCGCGGCCCCACGCCAGGCGATCCGTTCCACCGAATGTTGTTCATTGAACGCCAAGGCGATCGGTAGGCGCGCTGCGCCAGCCGAGTACCCGGTTCATGCAAGTGAACAGGACGCTAGGGGGATTCTGGGCCGTTGTCTGCGTACATTTCTGATAATCTGGCCAGGGGGCGCAGAGCTGCAGAGCTCGATGTCAGCGACGCGGTCTCTTTAGGTCAGCCGCATTGCAACCGGAGTGAGTGCCGTGCGCCCGCAATCGCGCCGCCGAGGATCAGTAGCTTGTGCACCTGCGCTCTCGCATATTCCTCGTAAAAGCCGCGCGAAATCCACATCGGCGACTGGCTCTTGGTCCCCGTCCAGCCAATGCCGCCGATCTGTTCGGCTGCCGCCATCTTCCGGCTGACATGCGCCCGCGACAAGCCCGTCGCAAGCGCAAGCTGCAGGATCGACATAACATCAATCGGCAGGCGCTCCTGCTTTCCAACAGCGTCTATCTCAAGCCCTGCCATCAATCGATCCATCACGAGGCCGCCGGCGTCGGCCCAGGTGAAGATCGAATAGAGCGGTCCGGGATGACACAGCTCCGGTGCCCACAAAAGACCAGCTGCCACCGCCGGCTGGATCAGGAAAAACGCCTGTTGCGGATCGGCCATCAGCCATTCGGTGCGATCGCAGCCGTCGGTCCAATCCAGCACCTCGACATGGATGCGATACCAGTCGACCATCAGCGCTATCGCCTTGTCCGTCGGCACGGCTTTTTGCCAACCGCGATTGTCGACCACTCCGGTGGGTTCCATGACCTCATGGTCCAACGCATCGTCAAACAGGGTGTAGGCAGTGCCCTCGGCACACATGCGGTGCTTCATTGCCAGATTTGGGAAGGCGCGTCGCGACAGCCCGACCTGTCTCGCAGAGCCAAGATTGACGTAGTGTGCGAGGACGGCATGCCAAAGCAACCAGCGCTGGTGGGTCGCAAAAAGGCCTGACGTGGTGCGTAGTGCAAGCTGACTGGAGCCGATCAGACCCCGCGCCAGTTGGACCAGCTGGGGCGCGAAAGCCGCGCTGCGAACCAAGCGGTTGACATCGAATGGCACCCCGATCGTGTCAGCCCGAGTGGCGAGCGGTGCAGACGCGTCAGAGATCTCGCGGAGCCTGTGCATTGAAAGAAAGCCTCCAACCTAGCCATTGTAATCCGGCAAGGCCTATTCCCTACCGCCCCAAAGGTAAGCAAGGTTGACTTCGTCTGTCTGCGTTCATTTTTGACGGAGGCAAATGATGAACGAACGGTTGGCGGTTTGGACGAACCAGAGCCCGTCAGCTGTTCGGCTTGACGGCAGCGGTTGCCAAGCGGACCTAGTGCACGGAAACTGGCAATCCCTGCATATCGGGTAAGGCGAAGCTTAGCGCCAAGCCAGGCTCCGGGAGCATTTAGCCGCTCCCTGTCATCCGCGATCGTCGCGCTCCTGTCGTTTTCCCTCTTCACGAACTTGATCTCTCTCGTCTTGCCTTGGACCATGCTCGGTCGAACTCGGATGTGTGATGCCCTTT
The DNA here is from genome assembly GCF_016429015.1 of Rhizobium sp. ASV20. Taxonomy (GTDB): domain Bacteria; phylum Pseudomonadota; class Alphaproteobacteria; order Rhizobiales; family Rhizobiaceae; genus Rhizobium. The sequence continues at coordinate 16,652 of NZ_JAELTU010000148.1, read as the reverse complement.
TCTGGCGGAGTTGATCGGTTCCGTCCTCCGCGAGGTGTATAGGCCGACGTGCGATCCTCCTTGTGTTCCGCCGACCGATTGATGGATTGCTTTTCGCGCGCCGTGTAATCGCCATCGCCGACGGGGGCACTTTCGGGGTGGGAGCACGTCCCATGGTCGGCTCGCAATCGCATTGCATGCTCGATCGCTGTCTGCAGCTCCCGATCGACCTCTGCGATTTCACGGATCAGTCTATTGCCTGATGCGCCGAGAGCGGCGGCCTTCCCAATCTCGCGCTTCAATGCTCTTTGTAATGCCGCTTTGTCGGTATCGATCTCAGCCGCGCCGGTCCTTTCGATTGCGTCGCGACAACGCTCAACTTCGAGCATGACCTGATTGGCAGCTTCAACCGTACGCAAGCCGTGGCGGGCAACCGCATCCTGCCAATAGAAATGATGCTCTCTGGTTTTCTCATCAAAAGTTCGCACGTCGTCTCGCCCGGCTTGACCGCCTCGCTCCTCGAGCTCCATTAATTCGCGTCGAACCTTGACATGCTCGCGCGCTGCCGAGGCGATCTCCTGAAAACCTGCCATATCATCTCGAGAGACAAGACGCCCCGCTCGCGACAGCGCGAGATCGACCCGCTGTTCGTAGGCCTCGAACTCTTTACGTATCATGTGGCGCATGAACTTGTTCTCCGAGACAGCTTCCATCAACCCTATCAAATTCGCGCTTAGTTGCGATCGGACATTCTGTCTGTGCCAAACTTGAATGCTCTGCGATAGACGGTCTGAAACCGACGGCTCGAACCGTCCAGCCTGATCAATCGCGAATGCCTGCAGAGAAGCGTTTTGGAAGTCTTGCGCAAGCCGGTACCACTCGTTTCGAGCGGCACCGGCATAATCTCTGCTCTTTGTTGTGCGGGCAAAGCTTGGGCGATCCAACCTTTTGTCGTCCAAACGTCGCTGGCCAGCTGGACTCGTCCCCACATGCAAAGTGCGACCGACGCGGTCAGCAGGGCGCACCTGACCCGCACGGAATGCAGGGGCACTGGCACGATCGCGTCGATCTGTCATTTCCATGTCGATGCCATGCGAGCGCGCCTTTTCGGCCATCGTGACCCGCCAGCACCGAAACGATGAAATTGTCGTCTGAACCCTGTCTCCATCCTCGTTGCACGCGGCAATGATCGCATGAACGTGAATATGGGGACGCTTTCCCCCTTGGACCTGCGGCTTAGGATCTTGTGACGGATCATGCACCGAAAAGACATATCGATGTGCGGCAAATTCCTGAGCCAGGAAATCGCGCGCTGCGCTGCGAAACGCGCCAACATCGGTTCCCGCCCGCGCGGACATGACCAGATGGATCACATCGCGGGGCTTGCGGCTGTGGAGTTCATGGCGCCATCGGCGCTGTACCAAGTCCGCGGCCTGCTTGGCAGTCGAGATCACGTCCCCTTGATCATCCTGGACGACACCCTGATTGCGGTCGACAAGGGCGCGAAGACGACTTGTGCCATAGTCGGTTCCATTGCCGTGATCGACGAAGTGGAACGTTGCGGCTACTCCTTGACCTTCATTGTTGATTCTCGTCTCGACGATCCGCGACGCCTTAAGGTCAGCGGTCAATCGCTCACCCAAACTGTCGCGCAGCACGGCTACGCCTTTGATCTGATATGACGTCGCGTCGATCTGCGAAGATAGGGCAAAGGCGAAACGGCGATCTCCAAGCCCGGCGATCAATAACGCGCGCGCCTGGTCGAACGGATCCACGGTCGGGTCGAAACCCTCGCTCACCTCTACCTGGAATGTGCCGATATCGCGGCTTGCGCTGCGCTTCTCCATCAGATGGCTCCACTCGACCGATACACTCGAAAGCTCCGTTCGCCCTTGTATCTGTTCGCCTCGTTCGTTCTCGACGGGAACTTTGCCATTGCGTGAAACATAGTCGATCATTGCAGCAAGCCGCTCTCCACCGCCAAACGATGCCAGCTTGACGACCGCCGCCTGACTGCCTGTCGCAAGCGCTGCGAAACGTGAATACATGGATGGCTCGGTTGCATCTTCCATGCTCGCGTTTCGGCGGGAGCCACGGATTTTTCCGCCCGACCTTAAGTGTCCGAGAATGGGCCGCGGTAGGCAGGACGCCTCCGGCACGAATCCACGCTTGCGTTCCTCTTCCTCATAGACCGTTCGCCGACCGAGAGGCCATTCATGAATAAGCGCTGCTCGACGACGCTTCCATTCCTCTGCGAATCCGCCGGACGCGATCTCCATCAGACCGTTCCCCGGCGCCGATCAATGCCGCGAATCCGATGCGCCTGCAGCTCCAATCTGACAGCCATGAGCAGCTCCTGCACGGCCGTCAGCTTGATGGAAAAGTCAACTGCCGAGATGACGCCGCTCGCGTTCAGACGCCGGGACATCTGATTGAGATTGACACCAAGCGACCGCACTTCGAAGACCAAAGCCGCCAACACGGTTCGATCTTCATCTGTCAAGAAAGGCAGTACGCCCGCTCCTTCCAGCGCAAGCGATCGTGTGAAGGCTGAAATCGACAGGCCGGTAGCCGCCGCGGCCTGCTCGATCGCGGCCATCTCGAAGGCATTAAGACGGACATGTAGGACGCGATCTTTGCGCCGTCTTCGAACGCATTGAACCACTGCGCGTGGCACGATCGGCATGACTGTGTCCTTCTGACCGGTACCACAGGCGCCATCGACGGCCCGTCCGTCGATAGTCAGCAAATTTGTATCACAAATTTGCGTATCCTGCCAGCCGGAGCTTTACTATTTTTGATATCCATAAATGACGTTGTTCAACACGCAACCGACACACCAATGCAGACGATCAAACGACCAAACCGATTTGGCATTCGATAAGGACACTCGTTAGAAGATGTGATCAAAACACATCAAGCAGCTTTTTTATTTATATAATACGTAGATATACGCTTTTCCACGCCCTTGGTGAGCGATTGGATCACTCGATGCATCTGGCGCGTGGAACCACTGTGGCACATGGAGCAGAGATACATTACTGCGACTCGGAGACGGTTGCGGATGAATAATTTTTATTCTAGTATCGAGCCTTCGCTTTGCAGCCATAACGGGAGAGACGGAGATGACACGGATCTACGCTGCAGTCAGCAATAAGGGCGGCGCTGGCAAGACGACGCTTGTGACGCTGCTCGCCGGAGAATACGCATTGCGTGGTGATCGGGTCCTTTTGATCGACGCGGACGGCAGGCTCAATCTTTCGGGCTGGTGGAGGCTCTGTCAAAGCAAGAATAACGTCCCGGAGAACATCAGTCTCATCGTTGCGGCCGCCGGTCGGACGATAGCCACCGAAATCGCCCGCCTTCGTAGTCTGTTTGACCTTATCATCATCGATGCCCCGGGCATTGACGGCACAGTACAAGAAACCATCATCGGCTGCTCCGAGCTGGTGCTGTCTCCAATTCAGCCAGGCATCAAAGAGATCGAGGCCGCAGGCCAGGCGGCGGCCAATGTCTGCGCAATCAACGATCGGCGTGGTTCGCATATCCTGCATCTGAACGTCCGCACGCGCATCACGATCCCGGGCCGCAATTTGGAAGCCTATCGTTACATCAGGCCGTTTGTCGTCGGCCTGCGGCAGGCTGGGTACGAAACCGACCTGCTCGACACAGAGCTCTTCGAGCGCAATGTCTATAGGGAAATTCAGAACGGTCTTGGCACTTTGCAGATGCAGGAGCTGAGCGAGCCCATCCGGAAGGCACGCCAGGAAGTGCTCAATCTTGTGGAGGAGATCGAGGCAAGGCAAAGAGCCGCGATCAGGGGAGACGCTGCATGAGCAAATCCGGCCTGGAGCTTGGGGATTTCACGATAGCAAGCAGGACCATCAACAAAACGGAAGAACCGGGTGCCGCCAATCCATCGCCCGCGGAGCCCGATATCGAAAGCAAGGATCAGGCGTCGACATCGCCGCATCTCGTTAGAGGTGCCAAAGACACACCGGGCCTAGAGCGACGTACGTCGGCGGAACGCGAAAGGCGTGCCAAGGAACAAGCAATCGCGCAAGAAGACGCACGCTACGACATCAGGAAGCTCAAACGGGCGAAAGAGCGCGAGGTAAAATTTTTCGTCAACGTTGCGCTCGATCAAGCGACGAAGGCGCGACTGAAGCGAGCGGCGGACGAAAACGACTTGAAGATGGCGTCAGTGTTAAAAGCGGCCATCGACGCCTATCTGAGCGCGAATGGCTACTGATGCACCACAGTCGAGGCCGCCACTCCGGTAGCCGGCCTCGATTTCACGGTCGCGCAGCTCGCCTAGAAGGGCGGCTCGCTGCTGATCCGGCCGTCGAGTTCGGCAAGAGCGACTTCGCGCTCTGCGATCGCGAGGTCGAGTTCCGCCTCGATCTTGCGACGCTCCGACGTGGTTGCGGCATCGCGAAGCTCCGCCCGCAGTTCTTCGATGTGCTGTTCGATGGTCATCGTCATCTCCCTGACCTTCGTTGAAGATGTCGGCGACGCGGCGGACGGAGAATGGCAGCTCAAGGCTCGTGGCACACGACCGGCGGAGCCGGCGCGCGGAGGAACCGATTTTGTGGGAGCGTAGCGCAGCGAAGTGGAAACAAAATTGGCGGGGCCGCGCGGCCTTGAACTGCCATTCTCCGTCCGACACGATGGAACGACTTCAGAAGACAGGTTGTGCCCTCTTGTGGCACCCTTTCTCAGAGCCATCACGCATTCGGGAACAGCATCGATGAGGCGGTTCCTGATCGACGGAATACCGACCAGCGATGAAGACGCTGACTTTCAAGAACTGTTACGCCAAGCGTATCGGGCCAAGGTCCGGCCGCTCTGCCTCTGCAAGGATTCCGGTGTTGCGATGTATGTCGCCGATGTTGCTGGCCAGCTTGTGGTCAAACGGCTGCCGCTGAGTGGCGAATATCATGATCGGGGGTGTCCGTCACATGAGCCACCGTATGACCTGTCAGGTCTCGGTCCGCTGATAGGATCTGCGATCAGAATGGATGCGTGCGCAGGTACGACAGCGCTGAAGCTGGGCTTTTCTCTATCAAAGCGAACCGCAAGAACAAACGAACGCGCCAGTATCGGTGCCTCGGGCCGTGAAATTGCGAGGAGTAGCACGCTGTCATTGCGTGCACTTCTGCATTTTCTCTGGCACGAGAGCGGATTGACGGAATGGACTGCGCTCTGGTCGGGCAGGCGCGACTGGTGGCAGATCTATCATCGGGTGATGGAAGCGGCAGGCATGATGACTGTGCGCGGAGAAAGCCTTGTGGAACGGCTGTTCATGCCCGAGCCGTTTCGATCCGGTGACAAGACCGCGATTGAGCAAAGACGAACAATGGCGTTTTCGAGGTTGTTCCAAAGCAGCTCGGGTCTGAGAAAGCTGATCTTGCTGGTAGGAGAGATCAAGGAGTTTGCTCAGGCACGGGAGGGGATGAAGATTGTCATCAAACATATGCCCGGCGTTCGACTGCACGTCAACGAGAACGCCTGGCGGGCCTTACAACGCCGCTTTGAGACGGAGTTGACGATGTGGCGCGGCGATGAGACGTCACATCTCGTCATGATCTCCACAATCAGAGGCAATTCGGCCGGGCAGATCGTCTTCGAAGAGATCGCGTTGATGTCCGTGACGGAGCAATGGCTGCCGATCGAGAACGAATTCGAGCACCGTCTGGTTCGCAGCCTGGCGCGCCTGCGACAGAAGTCGGTTAAGGGCCTTCGGTTCGACCTGCCAGGAAATCGCCCTTTCGCAAGCGCGATCCTTCTCGACGTGCGCCCGTTGCCCATGCCACTCTACATCGTCCCGCCGGACGCTGACGAAGCGTTTGAGACGGCACTGCGGGAGATGATCGCCGCCCAAGCCGGGCTTGCTGCATGGATATGGCGCGCAGGCCACGAAGAGATGCCGGCTTTGCCGACGTAAAGCTGTCGTCGCCATCCTTTCCACGGTCCTGGGCAGGTGGCATTGTAAGAGCACTCCGTTCGCCAACTTTTTCGTCAAGCATCCGCCAGATCCGCCCATTGTCATCATCGCCAGCCGAGACGGCTCTTGAGCGATGACGGCGACCGGCCCCCCACATGCGGAGGTCACATTCGTCGAATGCATGGACCATAATCGTGTCGTTGATGGTCAACTTCGCTACCGATACCAATCGTTGCCATTTGGGTCACGCCTGCGGTCAACAGCCAAGTTGGTCGCGCCTTACCCATCAACAGCGTGAATCGATGGAGCCCGATCGATTCAAAAGTGCCGTTGGTCGGCAATGAGCATCGCAGCGATACCGCCGCCATGGCAAACGATCCCTTCCGCATTTACGACCGACGTATAGACGCTGCAAAATATGGCTCGCCACCATGCGCTGTCGGCCCAACCGACGTTGCTTGGAGAAGCGTCGGTCATCCGTCGCCGGGGACGGATCGGGAAGCGTGGCGGTGATAAAAGCGAAATATCTGCGACAGAGCAGGACGCAGCGTCGCATTGGTTGACGTTGACGCGCAGGAAGCGCGCGAGCGGCGATGAATCAGCCGACCCGCATTGCGAGCCTCTTGATATCGGTGTCGATCAAGCTGGATAGCCGTGCGCAAGAGAAGCAGCACGTGGCGAGCGGCGAGTTCGGTGCGCAATGGAGGGCCTGCGGTTCCGGCCCTCAGGTGAAGGGAAACCGGCCCCACGAATGGGGCCGGTCTTCTTTGCTTAGATCGGATTGTTCCAGAGGATGACCTTGCGGTTCGGCTCGCCTCCGGGCGCCGGCGCGAGATTGCCGAAGATGACGCCGATCTCGGGAGCCTCGAGCTTGACCGAGAGATATTCCTCGCCGGTCTGGCGGGCGATCCGGTTCCAGGCTGCGCCGATCTCGAAGCCCGTCTTGCGGTGGATTACGCGGAAATCGGGTGCGTCATCGCTGGCCTTGTGGACGTTCGGAATTATGGCAATCGGGGCGTTGACCCGTATGGTCGCAAAAACACCTTCGAGAGTGCCGTCGTTCTTTTGGGTCAGGGTTGCAATTGTCGTGGCCATGTCATGTCTCCCATGTTGCATCGGGACCATTCCCGATGACGCCCAGGAAAGGGACCGAGCCGCAGGCGTCACCGGCGCTTTAGCGCTGGGGAACCCCTTGCGGGTTGACGCAGATGGCGGGCGGTCCCTTAGCAAGGCGGCATGAGAGAACGGGAAGGGTCACGGATTGTGACATCCATGGGAGGCACGCCAGGCATGGCCGGCTGATCGTTCCCGCAACCAATCCACCGACGGCGGTCCTTCGATGCCGCACCTTCAGACAGGAACGAAACCCTGTCTTCGCTGAAAGGACGGCGTCGCAATGGTAGACATGGCGGCAGGCTGCGATACCACGCCACTTGATTGTCGGATCCTGCAGACAAGTCGCGCCAACCCTATCGCGAACAAACACACGGCTTGATCGCCTGGATTGCCGGCGGTACGGCAGGGATGCTCGCCTGCGGCAGGTTCCCGTCCCCAAGTCAGTGTACCCGTGAAGAGGGGCTGATTTATACAGCATGCCCTTTCTGGCGACCGATCGCAAAGCTCATCTGAAACCGAAGCACCGTTGCTCGGGATCTGCCGTCCATGGCTGCAGGTTGGATCGCCGTTTCTGCGAAGTGTCCTTGAGAAGTCGGCGCTTAAGCGCCGTCTTCGACAATCCTCCACACCGGAATTCCGAGACGGCGCGCTTTGTCGGCCAGATTGCTGGTGATACCGGACCCCGGAAAGACAATGACTCCGGCAGGCGCCGTGGAGAGCATCTCGTCGTTGCGCCGGAACGGAGCCGCCTTGGCGTGCTTGCTCCAGTCTGGTTTGAACAGGATCTGCGTCACTTTGCGGGCCTCCGCCCAGCAGGCTGCAATGCGATCGGCTCCCTTTGGCGAGCCGCCATGTAAGAGCACCATGTCGGGATGTCTCGCGTGGGCCTGGTCGAGCTTCGACCAAATGCGTTGGTGATCATTGTAGTCGATCCCACCGGCGAAAGCGATCTTCGTGCCGACGGGAATGAGAACCTCGGTTTCGGCGCGTCGGCGGGCGGACAGAAAATCCTTGGAGTCGATCATCGCAGCCGTCATTTTGGCATGGCTGACTTTGGATCCCGCGCGTGGCCGCCAGTTAGAGCCGGTCTGAACCTCGAACAGCTCTGCCGAATAGTCACGCATGAACTCGAAGGCATTGCGTCGCTCGACAAGCGTGATGCCTTGGGCGATCAGACGTTCGAGCTCGACACTCTTGACCTCGGAACCGTCCTGCTCGCTTTGTCCGGCACGTTGCGCATCCTCATTGCGGTCGAGCTCACGCTGGATGCGCTCACCGGCACGATGAAAGAGATTGGGTACGGACCAGAGCAGTCCTTCGAGATCGGGTTCGAGCCGCGTATCGCCGAGCATGTCGAATAGAGCGTCGAAAATCCCGGTGAGCGCCGAGCAGATGAGCGGTTCTTCGGGCAACGGCCGTGGATCGGGTTCGTCATCGAAGGGGCGATAGCCGTAGGTCTGCATCTCAAAGATGGTTTGGTCGGTCGGGGAGCCCGCATCCGAGGGCTCGTTGCTGGTAGCGGATACAGGCAAGCTAAAGCGATTCATGATGGTCTCCTTGTGGCTGGGTCGCGCCTATGGCGACCTGATGACGACCCCCGTCACACGCAGCCGGGCCGGAACCGCGGCGAGCGCGCCGCGGCCAAGCGCCAGCGCCGGACGGTGAAGAGAAGTTTCTTGGCGCGCGAGGAATGCCGGGCGCCACCATCAAGGCACGGGCTTTGGAACGATCGATGCCGCTTGCGGCAAACCGCCCGGCAGGGGAAGAAACTTGACTGAACCGTTGAAGGCATCAGGCTGCGTGTGCCAGGGTCGTGTCTGTGAGGTCGCGAATGGCGCGACCTTGCGCGGGGCGGATTGACCGGCATGGCGTGACCTCGGCCTCGACCGACGCTCGGGCGCGCAGAGGGCCTTGCAACAGGCGTTGAGCTTGGCGCGCCTTGCCTCGGCCCTATCTTCGCGATCAGGATTGCATGTCAAGGACCATGTCGCATAAGGGTGAGATCATGATGGACGCAACGGACAAGATCGAGCGCGAGATCGTCGAGTGCCTTCGGGCCGCGGGACTTCGCCTGCGTCACGACAAGAGTGCAACTCGCCTCATCGATGACCTCAAGGTGGTCCTGGGCGCTATCAGCCTGAAGCGTCAGTGCGTGATCTTTACGGTTACCGCCCCGATCAGACGTCGGGCAAAAACGACTGCGACCATGGAACGCATTATGCGCGATGGCTTGTCGGACGAAGTGTGTGACACCGTGCACGGTAACCAGATTCAGATCCGTCGGGTATCCAGCATCTCAGAAATTATGCCGCGTGCGCTCGGCTTCGTGCATAATCCGGCATCAGACGTGGCGTTGATATTTTCCCTGGCTGAGGCACAGCTGCGCAAACCGAACAATATGGAAAAATAAGCGATGTTCATCCCCAACCACAACTTCACCCGGAGATAAGGATCAAACAGCCGACCGCCTCGCCTTGGCGCGTATCGGCACGGGGCGACAGACGCCGACATGGATCATCGACGTCGGCCAAAACAATGACATCGATTTCGCCAATCGAACGAAGCTCGAAAGCGCCACACCGAGCTTTTCAACTGGCGATAGGCTGCTTTAGCGTGAGAGCCGCGGTAGCCCAAACGCGGATGTTGTTCCATTTTCCGCAAGCAACCATCTATCTTCAGGCAGAAGTTGAGCACACAACGCCGCTTGAAGCGCCTCACGACCGAACAGGCGCAGGTCGTCATTGAAGTCGCCCATTCGCGGCGTAAGGGCCTTCGGCTCGATACCGGCGGCCCTGGCGCGTTGGGACAGTATGACCAACGCGCTGACACCAGCTGGATCCGCGTCGTGCGCGATGTAAAGCCGATGTAGCGCAGGCGAAAGCCGAAAAGTTGCAAGGTGACCGGCGGAAAGTGCGGCCGCCATCGGCATGGCGGGAAGCACGCAGCGCAGCGACAGCATGGTCTCAATACCCTCGCCCACGGCGACGACGTCCGCAGCGCTGCCGAACCGGACGGCATTACCGACGAGGGTACCCATCGCCCTTCGAGGTGTATCGACCGAAGCCTTGCCGGAACCATCCCGCGCAAGCCAGGTTCTGTGCGCTCCGGTAATACTGCCGGCAAGATCTGTCACGGCAGCGATCATTGCCGGCCAGGTTTCGACGCGCGAGCCGTCGGCGTGGCGATAGAAGCAGCGCGGGTGAAAGCCAATCGCATCGCCGGCATGCACGGGTTTGATGCCGCGATTGCCGAGATAGGCCTCGACAAGCGTTCCGACGATGGGTTGTGACATGGCGATCAGCCGGCGAGCTGCTTCAGCCGATACAACACGGACCGGTGCCCATGGCTTATCAGGGAGCGGCGCAGATGACATCAGGAAGCGTCGTGCTTCATCGGCCACTTCCCGAAAGTCAACGAGGCTGCGGTTTGCGCGAATGACATCGAGGAGATCGCCATATTCGAGCGAGGCAGCATCGCTCCAGCGTCCGGCAGCACCAGGGCCAGACTCTGGTCCCGTCAGTCGAACGAACATCGACCGACCGGGCGCGTTGCGAACATTGCCGACGATCCAGTATCGGCCCTGCCGGTGACCGTTGAACAGATAGTGGCGACAGACGACCTCGGCCTGCAAAGCCAACCGGGCCGCGAGTTCAGAACCAAGATTTGGCATCGTCCATGACCTTTCGGGCGCGCGACATTCCTGACGCGAAGGGTGAAGCGATTGAGGATGAATAATTCCAGCGGAGTGGCGGAGCGTCGTGGTGGTGGCCCAAGACGTTCCGCCGATGCCGGCGCTACCGGAGAGATACCTGCTCCAGCAGCGTCCTTGCGCGTCCCTCAAGTTCGAGGCGGCTGTCCTGATGGGCTCTTCGGCGTGCCAGAGCGGTCATCCCTTGAACGAAGTCGAATATCGTTTCAGGGGGACGGCCTTCCTCGCACAGAGCGACATCGATGATCTTGCTCACCTCCGGCTTGGTAAAGCCCCGACCGGAGAGGAACGAAAGACGCTCGTCGTGATCACGCGCGACGACACGCTCGCGCGCGGCCTTGATACCCGCGACAAAGCTTGCGGAGGATGCATTCGCAAACCTTGCAAGTGCCGGCGCCGCGTCGCGTGCGAAGCGATCCGCGGCGAATTTGGAGTGGCGGATCCTGATCTCCTCGAAATGTTCGGTTCCCCAAATATTGCGATTGGCACAGACCGCACGCAGATAAAACGACGCGATGCCGAGCGATTTCGAGCCCACTTCGCTATTCCAGGCGTAAAACCCGCGAAAATAGAGATCCGGCTCACCGTTCGGCAGTCGGCCTGCCTCGATCGGATGCGTATCGTCGACCAGGAACAGGAAGACATCGCGATCGCTGGCGTAAAGCGTTGTCGTGTCCCGGGTGACATCAACGAACGGATTGTGGGTCATGGTCGCCCAATCGAGCACGCCGGGCACCTTCCAGATCGCCTCGCCGGTGCCATTGCCGGCGATGGCCATGACGGCGGCGACAAGCTCATGATCCCATACCCGACCGTATTGCGGACCGGTGAGCGCGCGCAATTCAATGCGTCCGTCGTCAATCTCCAGCGTTTTGATCTGCTCCGTCGGGTGATTTAGCAGGCCGTGCTGAAGATTGATTGCGGCGAGTGGAGCCGGGAGCTGGCGCATGTAAGAAGCAGGTGCACCAACCAGATTGCAGAGCTGACCGTAGCTCCAGTGCGTCGGCACGACCGAGCGCCCGTGGCCTGGGATGGTGAGCTTCAGCCGTTGTGGATCATCACGCATGACCTCCAGTCGGACGGCCGTGCTGTCGACGATCCGGACCTGAGCGAGATCGGCTCTGGATTTGACAGCGCGGTATAATTCATCGAGCGAGAGAAAGCGTTCGTCGTCCGGACGCGAAAACCATTCGGAAGAGAGCCGCGAGACAAGCTCGCCGCGGGATATGTCTACGCGAAATCCTGCATGCACGGATGTAGCGGGTGAATTTGCCATGATAACGCTCCTGAAAGACGGCAATGAGGTCTGGCACAACGGCCAGACCTCGGCCGGAAATAAGGGATCATTCGGCGGCGGTGAGACGATCTTCGTCGCCGCCGTCCGCTCGGTCTTGAGGCGAGGCTTCATATTCCGTTTGCTCGTCTGCCAGGGCTGGAGCCATGGCAAGACCGACGGTTTCGGCGCCGTCGGCCGCGCCGCGCTCTGCGGTCGGCGAGGGCGACGCGCCAGCCAACCGCAGCGGCTCGGGTAGCCAACGGGTGCCATCCAACAGTCGCTCAGCCTCGCTGGCCATGTCACACTTCTTGAGGTGGCTCAGACGTTCGGCCAATTGAGCGCCTTTGGCCTCTCGGACAGCCTGCAGTATCTGTGTCTTGGTGACGCGACCAAGGTAGTTGTCGACCGTCGTCTTCCAGCCGCAACTCGCCATATCGAAGCCGATCGCCCGGCCGAGTTGATCGGCATGGGAAATGGCGTGTTTGCGGTCGTTCCAGACCTGGACGGCCGCGTTCAGCGAAAACGAGGCGCAATGAGCAAACAGGGCCTTGCGGTCGTCGTCAGTAAGTTCGATCAGGAAATCCCACAGGTCGTCGACATCTTTCGGCAGATCGCTTTCGAAGGCGTCCTGTCGCTGTTCGATCTGCCTTGCCCAGGGGGTGTCTGCGAGCCCGACCACCTGGCTGAGCGCCGCGGTATCAAGCGTCAGCTGCAGGCATGACCGCGAAGGGAGGCGATAAAAGACCTTCATAGCTAGGGCATGCAGAACAGCGACGAAGGCGATGGCAAAATCGCCGGCAAGTGCATTGCGCAGAGCCAAGGTGCGCACCGCTGCCAAATCCTGGACGAGACGATCGCTGAGCCTGGCAGGCGCCTCATCGCCTTGTTCATGCACAGATGGGACGGAAGGCTCCCGAGCCTCATGAGAACCGGCACCAGGGATCGCGCAGCCGCCATCCTCATTGTCATGATCGTTGCCTTCTGTTTGCGGAGGTCGCTGCGCATCCGCTTGCGCTTCGTCTTCGGGTCGCACGAAGCCGCGTTCGATCTTGAGCTGACCGTTGGGAGCAAGCGCGATGAAGACGCCACCGCGGGCGATGTCTTCGGCATCGAAGACGAGAGGCCGGTCGTTCAGGCTGTCGAGTTCGCTGCCAATTTCCTCAAGCCGCGTTTCGGTCGCCTCGCAATAGTCGCTCGCTTGAGAATAGTCGGCATCCAGCCTATCATGTTCGGCACGCAACTGATCGTGTCGCGCAAGCTCCTGTTCAGTCATTTCGGCCGGTTCGCCATGCAAGCGTCGTAGCTCGGCGCTGTGGCCATAGGGAAAGCTGACGGCGGCCTCAACCCACCTCCACCCTTCGACGAGTTTCAACTGTTCGGCCTCGGCGCTGAGCTTGTCCAACAAGAGCCGCTCAAGCAATGCGGCGTCCTGGAGCCAGCCGGCGCTATCATCGTCAAAGAGATCGTGCATGATCGCGCCGCCTGCCGACTGATATGTGTCGAGACCGACATAAAGCGCCCTGCGATCGTTCGCGGCGATTGTGGTCTCAGTCAGAAGGCGGCGTATGTGATACGCCTCACGAGCATGCGATCGCGATACGCTTTCCCATACTTGCTCCTGCCGACTATGGTCGTCAGTGATCGAGAATGCGATAACTTGCTCGAGCGAGATCGCATCGTCCGCGTAGAGCTCCAGCAGGCGTGGGGAAACTGACGCCAGTCTCAGGCGTTGTTTGACTGTCGCAATGGAGACGAAGAAGCGGGCGGCTATGGCCGCATCGTCCAAACCCTGTTCACGCATAGATTGGAATGCGCGATACTGGTCGAGGGGATGGAGCTGGATGCGCTGGACGTTCTCGGCAAGCGAATCCTCGGCTTCAAGCGTTTCGCCTCGGCTGACGATGCATGGAACGAGCGCATCCTTTGCCAGCCGCTTCTGCGAAACGAGCAACTCAAGGGCACGGTAACGGCGTCCGCCGGCAGGAATGACGTAGAGCCCGGTCTCGCTTCCGTTCTCGCCGACCTCCGGCCGCACATTGAGGCTTGAAAGCAAACCACGGGTCGCAATGTCGGCGGCAAGTTCCTCGATGGAGATACCAGCCTTGGTCTTGCGGACATTATGGTGACTGAGACGCAGCTGGTTGAACGGAATACCGCGTGCGACGCTCAATGTAACTGTCTGAATGGCCTTTGCCATTGTCGTTCTCCATGGCGGCCGTCCGAAGCCTTTCTCCGAACCTCCAAACCGCCACGGAAACCCCTCCCCACCTCCCACTTTAGCCGGGCATCTCAAGGCAAGCCTGCCGGGTGCCGATGCGCGCCAAGCCGAAGACATGATCGCGCGCCTGCTTCCGCTTCGCTCCAGCCAACGGCTACAGCCGGGTAATGGCCTGCCTCGCGTGGATGACATCTCGAGAGCTCCCGTCAAGAATAGTCCGACGGGTACGATTGGTATCCATGTATGAATCTGTGACCTTGTTGATTGCGCCGGACATCGGGAACGGACTAGTCCAGGTTCTGCGGTCATGCAGGAACGATGATCTTGCGACCGGCATCCGTTGCTCTTTGGGCCGTGCGCGCAACCACGGCCCTCGATGAGGCCGGTGACGTTGGCTCATCCGCAAGCGAATACGCTCTCGATGTCGATCGGCCGCCCAGATCTCAGCGGCGCTCATATGTATCGAAGCTCCGCCTTCGTCCGTCTACGGGATCCTGGCAAGGCTGCACCTTTGACTGTGTTGAGTGCAGGAGGCCTGATGGCCTTCGCAACTTGATGAGATTTCCACGATTGAGATCCGCAGAGGGAACCCTTTTTTGTTGTCACGTAGACCTGGCCCGAAGGGTTGGCGCCATGATCGGTTCGAAAAGACGAGCCCGACCGCGTTCGTCTCACCGCGTCCCTTCCCTTTTCCGGACTTCGGATCCGATCCGATCCGATCCGATCCGATCCGATCCGATCCGATCGTACAACTATAAAGAGATGGTGGAATATCAAGACATTAAAACATACTTATGTCATAAATTAGATTAAAAATTGTGCTAACGATTAATATATATTAATGCAAAACCGGATTAATCAAAATATTAGGAAAATAAAACCGCAAAACAAAGGAGGCGTATTCGCATATTGCTTCAGCTTGCACCGTTCCGCGCTACGCGGTGCGGATAAATACTGTAGAGCACAAAGATATATGCAGGCGAGAGTCAGAGTTGAATGTAACAGGTAGAGACCATGACTGGACAGTCGATTGCTAATGAGAAATTTGCATTAGGACCTGGCATAGGTGGCATTTCTATCGGGGCGCCGGGCGTCTTGCGGCCCTTCACGGCGCAAGAAACGCCGAATCTCGACGAATCGGACGACTATATTCTCCTCATCGATCCCCGCACGTTGGGTCGCGAGTGCCTGTCGAGGAATTTGACCGAGTGCGACAGCACGCTCCACATCGTGACAGTGGGCTCGCTTGACGAGTGGTTTGCGCTCAATTTGCAAGCGTCGCCGTCCGCTATACTCCTGATGATCGGTGGACGCAAAGCCTCTGATGCTGAGATCAGTAGCAATTTGTGCCGCTTGGTCGAGCGGTTCCAGACAAGTCCTGTGATCATCGGCGCAGACAGCGACGAGCTCGCACAGCTTTTGCATGCGTTGGAATGTGGCGCACGCGGCTATATCCCGACGAATGTTGGAATAAAAGTGGTTGCAGAAGCTGTGGCTCTGGCGCGCGCTGGCGGTGTTTTCGTGCCTGCAAGCAGCTTGCTCGGCGCAAAAGAAACACTTTCCCCCGTAGCCGGTCGGAGCAACCGCCTCGACCAGTTGTTTACGCCACGGGAAACGCTGATCGCCGAAGCGCTGCGGTGTGGCAAGGCAAACAAGATCATCGCCTACGAGATGGGGCTTTGTGAAAGTACCGTGAAGGTGCACATTCGCAATATCATGTCGAAGCTGAGCGCGACGAACAGGACCGAAGTCGCCTACAAGATGCGAGAACTTGTGCGATAGTTTCCAGTAACATCTACAAACCGCCTTGGGAGTGCGACCTGTCCTCGAGCCGAGGCCGAAGTTACCGGTTTTGACAAACCGGTAAGTGCCTGCATGGCAATGATCGACATAGGTGAGCCGGTGCCTGCTTCTGAAAATCGGGCCCATTACAGTCAACGGGCATTCTTGCTCGTCACATTGCAGCGCTGCAAATTCAAAAATCATATCTTTCTAATGAAACCTTAATCTCAGCGAATATTACATAAATTTGATCTGCTATATTGCGAATACACATAGATATAGACCACCAGTATGCTAGGGCGTCGACTCATAAACTTTGACACCAAATCCTTGCGGCGACGAGTTTTACGGCAGCCAGCTAGTTTTCCGGGCTCTTGTCGTATCGAGTTGCAATGCCCCGGAACTGTTTGATCCTGTTGAAGAAGCGCTCCACGAGATTGCGTTGCCGATAGACCCAGCGCGAGAACACAAATGAGCATTTGCGATTTATCTTCCGCGAGATGTTGGCCCAGGCCTTTCGCTCGGCGGCCTTGGTCCGAATGGCATTAGTGTCGTAACCCTTATCGGCCAGGAGGATATCTCCTTGGCCGAGTTCGTCCGTCAGCGCGTCAGCCTCGGTGCAGTC
>NZ_JAELTU010001023.1 GCF_016429015.1 Rhizobium sp. ASV20 | reverse complement strand
GAGCGTGGCATCGTCGTGTCTTATGAAACGATACGGCGATGGAGCCGCAAATTCGGGGCGGCTTATGCCAAGCAGCTGCGTAGGAAGAAGCCTTCGCGTAAAGATATCTGGCATCTGGACGAGGTCGTGATTGCCATTGGCGGCCGAAAACATTGGCTTTGGCGTGCGGTCGACCAGGACGGCTACGTTCTCGACGAGATTGTCCAACCCCGCCGCGATACCAAGGCTGCCAGGCGATTGCTGGTGAGGCTGCTGAAGAAGCAGGGCCTGCCGC
>NZ_JAELTU010001022.1 GCF_016429015.1 Rhizobium sp. ASV20 | reverse complement strand
TGGAGCGGATCATCGAGGGACGAGGCAAGCCGAAGATGATCGTCAGCGACAATGGCAGCGAGTTCACCAGCAACGCGATCCTGCAATGGACAGATCGGACCAAGGTGGAATGGCACTACATCGCACCGGGCAAACCGATCCAGAATGCCTTCATTGAAAGCTTCAATGGGCGGCTGCGCGACGAGTTCCTGAATGAAACTCTCTTCTCGTCACTGACCCATGCTCGATCAGCGCTCTTAAACTGGCGCAGCGATTACAACGATCATCGACCACACTCTGGAC
>NZ_JAELTU010000147.1 GCF_016429015.1 Rhizobium sp. ASV20 | reverse complement strand
GAGACGCAGCTCGGACATGCCCTTCAGCTTGGCGAGCAGGATATAGTCCTGCACCATGGCCTCGGAGAGTGCGGCTTTCAGCACGCGGGCGATGATGGCGGCGAGCGGCAGGCCTAACGCCAGCACCGGCATGACCATGTGCGCGCAGATATCGGCGAAGATCGCAAAGCGAAGCGTCACCAGGCTTTCGAGGAGATAGAATGGGGTCGCAAACTGCGCGTCGATGCTCGGGTCGATGCGGCCGGAGAGCGGGAAGAGCGGAAAGAGAACCCCGAGAACCAGAACCAGCGCCAGGGCCCAGACGAAATCCGGCACGGCGAGGAAAAGGCCGTTCAGGCTATCGAGAACAGGTTCGAAAATCGTGCGGCGGGCAAGCGTGCCGACGATGGCGACGGCGCCGCCGAGAAGGACGGCCAGAATGAGGGCGGCGAAAGCAAGCTCCAGCGTTGCGGGGAGACGCTCGCCGAGCAGGGAGAGCACGTCGCGCTTCAGGGAGATCGATGTCCCGAAGTCACCCATCAGAACCGATTTCAGCCAGATCATGAACTGGGTCGTCAGGCTTGCATCAAGGCCGTAATGGGCGCGCAACGCCGCGATATCGGCGGGACTTGCGCCCGGCGATATCATCATCGCGATCGGGTCGCCCGGCACGACACGCAGCAGGACGAAGACGATCAACGCCACTCCGAACAGCGTGATGGCTGCCATGATCAGCCGGTTGAGGATGGAAACTGCTATCATTCGCCACGAAATCCGATCGCATGTGCTGACTGCAAGTGGAGAGTAGGGGCCTCCCGCACGGCCTAACGGTCGTCTTCTCCCCGCTTTGGCGGGGAGAAGGGGAAAGCACACCCGCAGCCTACCCCTAACGGTCCGTTCACGCGAGAGAACAGAGGTCGTTCCCACCCCCGGTTCTTTTGACAGGCTCGGGAGGGGGAGAGGGTTAGGATGAGGGGCAAAGCCGCAAAAGCGGTATCAGGCCTTTGCCACGAGCGTCGGCTGCAGGGCGCCGGAGACGTTCGGCGTCACCTTCAGGCTCGACTTGTAGACGATCGGCTGAGCATATTGCAGCAGCGGGATCACATAGCCCTGTTCGGCGATGTATTTGATCGCCGCTTTCCAGCCGGCAATGCGCTTTGCCTCGTCCTTTTCGCCCCAGAGCGGCCCCAGCATGTCGTCGACATCCTTAGTCTTCCAGGCTGAGTGCGGCGAGGGGCCGAACATGGCGAAGCCGGTCGAGGTCGTCGGGTCGCCGATGGCATTGCCCCAGTTGTAGAAGGCGGCCGGGCCGAGCTTATGCGCAGCGCGCAGCTCGTAGTGCTTGGCGATTTCGTAGACTTCGATCTCAGCCTCGATGCCCACCTTGCGCCACATGCCGACGATCGCCTGGATCATCTCGTAATCCTTCGGCTTGAAGCCGCGGGTGGTCTTGATGGTGAACTTCACCGGCTTTTTCGTCGAATAGCCGCTGGCCGCCAGAAGCTTCTTGGCTTGTTCCGGATCGTAGGGAGTCTTGATGGAAGCGTCGTATGCTTCGTATTCCGGCGCTTCCAGCGTCGAAAGCGGATTGCCATAGCCGCGCAGCAGCCGCTTGATGATCGCGTCCTTGTCGATCGCCATATTGGCGGCGAGGCGGACATTCTTGTCGAGCATCGGATCGACGTTGCTGATGAAGATCATTCCGATGTCGGAAACCGGCGTCGCGACGCCAGCAAGGCCCGACTTCTGCTTCAGCCGGTCGAAATCCTCATACGGGATTTCCAGCGTTACGTCGGATGAACCGGATTCGATTTCGGCGACGCGGCTCGTCGTGTCGGGCACGAACTTGAAGATGACGGTGTCGAAGGCGGGCTTGCCACCGAAATAGTTCGGATTTGCCTTCAGGCGCAGATAGGAATTGCCCTCATAGGCATCGACCATATAGGGGCCGGTGCCGATCGGCTTCTTCTCGAAGCCTTCGGCGCCCACCTTGGTGTAATAGTCCTTCGGCAGGATATAGCCGGTGAGGAAGGCCATCCATTTGAAGAAGGTCGGCTCGAAGCGGACGACATCGCCGGTGATGCGGTTGCCTTCCACCTTGTAATTATTGGCGGTGGACCAGATGAACTGAATCGGATTGCCGGTTTCCTGTTTGGCGGCGCGTTCGAGCGACCAGACGACATCGTCAGGCGTGAATTTGGAGCCGTCGTGCCAGGTCACGCCCTCGCGAACGTCCATCCAGAGCTTGGTCTTGTCGTCGTTCCAGCCCCAGGCGGTCAGCAGGCCTGGCTGGAACTTCAGATCCGGTCCCTGGCCGATATACTGGTCGAAGATCGAGCGATAGATCGCCTGGATCGTCGGGTTGACGGCGGAAGGGCCGGTCGTCGGATCGAAAGATGGCAGGTTGACGTTAAAAGCGATGGTCAGCGTGCCGGCTTCGGCAGCTTCGACAGGCGTTCTGCCTGCGAGAATCCCAGTAATGAATGCTGCTGCGCCGAGGCTCAGGGCCTCGCGCCTTGTAAGCTTAGTCATGGTCACTCCGTTCCCCTGTTAAGCGGCAGAAAAAGCATGACGCTCGCCTGCCGCTGGCGATTTATTGTCGGAATGTTTTAATCCTAAAATATGTATTTCGGAGCGGCAAGCGCTTTCTCTGGTCCTTTCAAAAAATCCGGTTCGCATGTGGCGCATATATTATATGCTTACGCATACATCTGCACTGATGAGCCTTATTCATTGATTTGGGATTGGAGAGAGGGATGCGGTATTTTTGCCTTCGCTCGTCAATCCATTCAGCGATATCGCATATTTGTTCGTTGACAGTTCAAGGAAGTTCAAAATATGATTTTGCAAATGATTTAAAGAAGCCCTCAAGGGCAAAGGGGTAACGACGATGGCCGAGCGATCATTTGCGCGCGAGGTCGAGGATCTGAAGCTCGGGGAAGGCGATGTCTTCCGCGGCGAGGGTATTCTCGCGATCACCAAGGCACTTCTGCAGTCCGGCGTATCCTATGTCGGCGGCTATCAGGGGTCGCCGATTTCCCATCTCATGGACGTGCTGGCCGATGCCAAGGACGTGATGGAGGATCTCGATGTCCACTTCGAGACATCGGCTTCGGAAGCGGCCGCCGCCGCCATGCTGTCCGCCTCCGTCATGTATCCGGTGCGCGGT
Organism: Rhizobium sp. ASV20; assembly: GCF_016429015.1. Lineage (GTDB taxonomy): Bacteria > Pseudomonadota > Alphaproteobacteria > Rhizobiales > Rhizobiaceae > Rhizobium. The sequence continues at coordinate 16,869 of NZ_JAELTU010000147.1, read as the reverse complement.
GCCGTCACCTGGAAATCGACGGCGGGCACCAACGTTGCCTCCGACGCCCTTTCCAACCTGTCTTCGGGCGGGGTTACGGGCGGCGCGCTGATCATTATCGGCGAGGATTACGGCGAAGGCTCCTCCATCATGCAGGAGCGCAGCCATGCCTATGCGATGAAGTCGCAGATGTGGCTGCTCAATCCGCGCCCGAACCTGCCGTCCATCGTGCAGGCGGTCGAAGAGGGTTTTGAGCTTTCGGAGGCTTCCAACACGCCTGTCATGCTGCAGGTCGGCATCCGCAGCTGCCATGTGCATGGCCAGTTTGTCGCCAAGGATAACAAGCGCCCGGCCTATACGCTGAAGCAGGCGCTGGAAAAGCCCGTCCGTGACGTCAATCGCATCGTGCTGCCGCCGGCATCCTTCCTGCACGAGAAGGAAAAGCTGGAGAAGCGCTGGCCGGCGGCCGTCGATTTCATCAAGAAGCGGCAGCTCAACGAATATTTCGGCCCCTCCGAGGGAGAGGTCGGCATCATTCTGCTGGGAGGTGCCTATAATGGCGTCATGCGTGCGCTGCAGCAGCTTGGCCTTGCCGACGTCTACGGCAACTCCGCCGTACCGCTCTATGTCCTGAATGTCGCCTATCCGCTGATTGACGACCAGATCGCCGAGTTCTGTGCGAACAAGAAGGCGGTGCTGATGGTCGAGGAGGGGGCGCCCGAATATATCGAGCAGTCCCTCAACACCATCCTGCGCCGTCGCGACATCCAGACCAAGGTTGCGGGCAAGGATGTCCTGCCCATGGGCGGCGAATATACCGCCCCCGTATTGATGAAGGGCATCAAGAACTTCCTGGAAGTTCACCAGCGTGTGCTGCTCGGCAATCAGCCGCCGCTGCCCGATCCGGCGCCGATCCTCAACGATCCGAAGATCAAGGCGCTGGCCGAGGTCGTGCCGCCACGTCCGCCGGGCTTCTGCATCGGCTGTCCCGAGCGGCCTATCTTCGCGGCGATGAAGCTCGTCGAAGGCGAACTTGGTCAGCATCACATCTCCGGCGATATCGGCTGTCACCTGTTCTCGATCTTGCCGCCCTTCAACCTGGGCAGCACGACCATGGGCTACGGGCTCGGGCCGGCCGCTGCCTCGGCTTTCAATGTGGCGGCAGACAAGCGCGCCATCTCGGTCATGGGCGATGGCGGCTTCTGGCACAATGGTTTGGCGACGTCCGTCGGCAATGCCGTCTTCAACAAGCAGGACGGTGTCATCCTCGTCGTCGACAACTATTATTCGGCGGCGACAGGCGGACAGGACATACCGTCTTCGCGGGCGCTCAATCCACGCCGCAAGACCAACAATTCCATCGTCAATGCCGTCAAGGGCATCGGTGCAACCTGGGTGCGCCAGATCGACCGCACCTATGATGTCGGCAAGATGCGCGACACGCTGCGCGAAGCGCTGACATCGAAGGAGCCGGGACCGAAGATCATCGTCGCCTCCTCGGAATGCATGCTCAACAAGCAGCGCCGCGTGAAGCCGCAATTCGCCAAGGCTGTCAAGGACGGCAAGCGCATGGTCAAAGAGCGCTTCGGCGTGGACGAGGACGTCTGCACCGGCGATCACGCCTGCATCCGTCTTTCCGGCTGTCCGTCGCTCTCCGTCAAGCACACCGACGATCCGCTGAAGGACGATCCGGTGGCGGCGATCGACAATAACTGCGTCGGCTGCGGCAATTGCGGTGAGGTTTCGGAGGCCGCGGTGCTCTGTCCCTCCTTTTATCGTGCCGATATCATTCACAACCCGACGGGCTGGGATCGTTTCGTCGCCCGCCTGCGTTCCCGCGTCATCGGTTGGCTGCAGGCGCGTCGCCGCGCCGGCCGCATCGTCTTCGCAGATTGAGAGGGCGATATGAACGAGCATGTGAGCATGAGTGATCTCGGCGCCAGCAGACTTTCCACGGACAAGCCTCTGTCGCTTGCCGTTCTTGCCATGGGCGGGCAGGGCGGCGGCGTGCTGGCCGACTGGATCGTCGGGCTTGCGGAAGCCGAAGGATGGATGGCGCAGACGACGTCGGTGCCCGGCGTGGCACAGCGTACCGGCGCGACGATCTATTATATCGAGATGCTGCCGGCCCGCGACGGTCATGCGCCGATCTTCTCGCTGATGCCGACCCCCGGCGATGTCGATGTCGTCATGGCGGCCGAACTGATGGAGGCCGGCCGTTCCGTGCTGCGCGGCCTCGTCACGCCTGATAAGACCGTGCTGATCGCCTCGACGCATCGCTCCTTTGCGGTCGGCGAGAAAGAGAAGCCGGGCGATGGTATCGGCAACCCGGAGGTCGTGGTCGAGGCCACGGATTTCGCCGCCAAGCGCACCATCGCCTTTGATATGGAGACGCTGGCCGTTAGGAATGGTAGCGTCATCTCCGCTTCCATGTTCGGCGCCTTGGCAGGTTCGGGCGCGCTTCCTTTCGCAAAGCAGGCCTTCGAGGCGATGATTCGTGCCGGCGGCAAGGGTATCGAGCCCAGCCTGAAGGCGTTCAATGCCGCTTTCGAGAGGGTCAAGGAAAAGCCCCGTGATGCGGTTTCAGCAACGCCGCTGAAGCATTTCGACACTCTACCGGAAACGGCCGGCCATCCGGCGCTGGACACGCTGGTCAATCGGATCCGTGCGGAGTTTCCTGAAGTCGCTCATCCGTTGCTGTTTGCCGGAGCCAAGCGGCTGACCGACTATCAGGACCCGGCCTATGCCGACGAATATCTGACCCGTGTCGCCGCGCTTCACGCGCTGGATCGCAAGGCGGGCGGTGCAAACAAGGATTTTGCCTTGACTGTGCAGGCGGCGAAATATGTGGCCGTGGCCATGGCCTACGACGACGTCATTCGCGTCGCCGATCTGAAGGTGCGTGGCTCTCGCTTCGACCGGGTGCGCAAGGAGGTCGGCGCCAAGGACGACCAGATCGTCTACATGACTGAATACATGCATCCGCGCATGGACGAAGTCTGTGGCACGATGCCGAAAGGCATGGGCCTCTGGATCGAGAACCGTCCGCGCCTGTTTGCTCGGCTCGACCGCTTCGTCAACAAGGGCCGGCGTGTTCAGACCGGCACGCTGTTCTGGTTCCTCGGCCTCTACATGGTCTCCGGGCTGCGGCGCATCCGCCGCGGTACGCTGCGTCATTCACGCGAGGTCGATCATCGCGAGGCATGGCTCACCGCGGCGTCCAATCTGCTGACGGTGAATTACGATCTCGCGGTCGAGGTGCTTGGCAATCGCCGCCTCGTAAAGGGCTACTCGGATACGCATGTCCGCGGTCTGTCGAAGTTCGATCGCGTCATGTCGGCACTGCCGATGCTGCGTGATCGCGAAGACGGCGCTGCCTGGATGAAGCGGCTGCGGCAGGCGGCGCTGCTGGACGAAAACGGTATCGCTCTCGACGGTGCACTGAAGACCGTAGAAACGCTCTGACACGATCAGACCAATTGAACGGGGCGGGTATTCCGCCCCGTGCATCCTCGGGATGCAGACAATATCGGCCAGGATCGATACTCTCCAAAAGGGAACAATTGCATGGACAGTCTTCGAAATGGCGTTGCGAGGGACCTCTCAAGTCCTCGCGGCGGAGAGATTTCGCATGCCAAAAGCCTTGTCGTCGTCCTCATTTGCTGGCTGGCGATCTTCGCGGAAGGATATGATGTCGGCGTCCTCGGCGCCATTCTGCCGGCGCTCTCCACCGACAATGTCTGGCATCTCTCGCCGCTCCAGCTCGGAGCCATGGGCAGCTACACCGTCTTCGGCATGCTCGTCGGCGGTATCGTCGTCGGAACGCTCAGCGAGCTTTACGGCCGCAAGCCGATGTTTCTCGCCTGCCTCTCGCTTTTTGCCGTCTGTACGGCCGTCACTGCCTGGTCTCCGACGCCGATGTGGTTTGGCGTCAGCCGTGTTGCGGCCGGTCTTGGGCTGGGCGGCATCATTCCGCTGGCTGCCGCGCTGACCATCGAATATTCACCTTCGGCGAAGAAGAACCTCAATTACGGCATCATGTATTCCGGCTATTCGCTTGGCTTGTTCGCAGCCGCGCTCGTCGGCAGGTGGCTGCTGCCGGATTATGGCTGGCGGCCGGTCGTTCTGGTGGGTGCACTGCCGGTTATCTTCGTGCCTGTCATGGCATGGCTGCTGCCCGAGTCGCTCGACTTCCTGGTGGCACGGGGGCGAGGCGAGAAGGCGAAGCGTTTGGCCGCCCGGCTTGGTGTCTCCGTTCCTGCGGGAACTGCGCCGCGGGAAGCGAGCCTCGGCTGGCGTGTCGTGCTGGGCGAGATTTTCTCGCCGAGAAACGCCTTTGCCACCGCCTGCTTCTGGATCGCACTGTTTATGGGACTGCTTCTGGTCTATGGGCTGGCCCAATGGTTGCCGCAGATTATGCGCAAGAGCGGCTACGATCTTGGTGACAGCCTGTTGTTCCTTGCCGTTTTCAGCTTCACCTCGGCGATCGGTGGCATCGTACTTGGTCAGTGGGCGGATCGTTTCGGCGTGCGGCTCACAGTGACGCTCTCCTATCTTCTCGGCGCCGTCGGTATCGCTCTTCTCGCCTTCAAGGGCTCTATCTGGTTGAACTATACGGTCGTCGCGATCGCAGGGTTCGGCACGGTATCGGCATCGCTGATCCTCACCGGCTATCTTGCCGCCTATCTGCAGCCTTTCGTGCGGGCGGCGGGCACCGGCTGGGCGCTGAGCTTCTCGCGGATCGGCGCACTTTCCGGCCCACTGATGGGCGGCTATATCGCCAGCCTGAATGTCGGTCCGGAATGGAATTTCTACGTTTTCGCGATCATTGCCGCGATCGCGGCATTGGCGACGGCGCTCATCCCCAACCGGCGTTGACCCGCTCTGGAGCGGCGTCTGCGAAGCCGTTCAGATCTCGTGCTTGCGGATGTTGTGCAGCACCTTGTGCAGCGTCGAGATGAAGCCGCGATATTCGGCTTCATCGACGCCGTCGAACATCTGCAGAAACAGATCGTACATGGTCGGCCACACCTTTTCGAAGGCGGCGCGGCCTTCCTCGGTGATGGAGACGTCGCGGATGCGCATGTCTTCGACGCGCGGTTGGCGGCGGATGTAGCCCTGCTGTTCGAGGGAATCCAAGGTGCGGCTCATCGTCGACTGCTCGGTGACAGCGAAGACGGAGAGCTCGTTGATGGTGACGGTTGAGGACACGCAAAGGACGGCGAGCGCCCGCATCTTGGCGGTCGTCATATCATATTCGCGCAGCTCTTCCGAAAGATTGGCGTTCCAGCGTGCCATTAGCCGGTTCATCAGATAGGGCGCGAAATGATTGAGGCCGATTTCGCCCATGGTTGGGCGCGTCGCGTTCTCATCCCGCTTGCGTCTCAAAACGGTGCCTGAAAACCGCTCCTCCATCGACGATACTCCCTAGGAAACGTGCTACTTCAGCGATGATGCGAGCAGGAAGCCGGAGCCTCCACCAAGGCCTGGACCGGGATGCGCCGAAGCGCCGATGTGGTACAGGCCTGTTATGTGGGTGCGGTGGTTAACAGATGACTTGAATGGACGCCAGATGAAAAACTGGTCGAGGCCGCAATAGCCGCCATAGGGGTCGCCGCCAACCAGGTTCATGTTCATCGCTTCGAGATCACCTGGAGAATAGGCGCGGCGTGCCAGCTTTATGCTCGCGAAGTTCTCGATATGGCTTGATAGGATCGCTTCGATGCGGTCGGCATAACGTTCCCGCACCTCTTCCGTCCAGCGGCCATCTTCCGGGGCTGCGATCACGCCTGCAGCGTCGCCCTTGATATGGCGCGGCGCTTCGGGGAGCTGCAGCCAGAGGATCGATTTTCCTTCCGGGGCGCGGCTGGGATCGAGCGCCACCGGTTGGCCGACGCAGATCGTGGGTTCGGCGGGCAGGAGCCCGCGCTCGCATTCGTTCGCAGAGCGGGAGACGCCGTCGAGGCCCGGGGTCAGATGCAGCAGCGCGACTTTGCCGAGTTGGGCATCGGCTTTCCAACGCGGCGGCTCCGACAGGGCGTAATGGATCTGCATGTCGCCCTTGCCGTAACGGTAATTGGCAACGCCCGATTTCACCTCTGCCGGCATCGGGTCCGGCCAATCGCCCATCAGCCTGTCGTAGAGCTGGTTGGGTGTCACCGAGCAGATCACTCCCGCCTTTGCCTGCAAAGTCTCGCCATTCGCAAGGCGCACGCCATCGGCGCGGCGATTGGGGCCTGGGACGATGGCTGCGACATCGGCATTGAGGCGGATTTCTCCGCCGTGATCGGTAATCAGCCGTTCGAAGGCGGTCAGCAGCTGTGCGGCGCCGCCCTTGACGATGGGCGCGCCGGCAAGCTCGATCGCGAAGCCGATCACCTTCAGCATTTCGGCGGAATAGGCGCTTTCCGGCCCGAGGCCGCAATGCAGCACCCAAGGCGCCCAGAGCGCATGAATGTCCTCGGACTTGTAATTGGTTTCCAGGTAGCCGCGAGCAGGCGTCAGCGCGTCACCGAACCAGGCGGCGAGTTTGCGCAGGCCGCGACTCCAGCCTTGCTTTCCGACTGTCTTCAGGGTTGATCCCGACCACAGCGCGCCACCGAGCAGGGAAAACAGGAATGGCGCATCGGCGGCAAGCGCTTCCATCTCGCGAGAAAAGGTTTGTCCGTCACCGAGCGATAGCTCGTCGAAGGTGGCGATGTTTCGCCGCCTGTCCTTGGAGAAGATCACATGCGAACCGTCGGGCCGCAGCACGCCTGTCGGAAGATCGGCATGGGCGAATTCCAGGCCGCGCGCCTCGAGATCCTTGCCAATGGCGCCATAGGCCGGCGAGGTCAGGAACAGCACCATGGTTGTCGCCATGACGTCGTGGATAAAGCCGGGTTCGGTGATCTCTTCCGTGCGCAGGCAACCGCCGATGCGGTCGTTGCGCTCAAGTACGAGCACCCTGTGGCCCTTCTTGCCGAGCATGGCGGCTGCGACAAGCGCATTTATGCCGCTGCCGACGATGATGTAGTCATAATCGCCCATTGCCGTTGCCCCTCATAGGCAAGATAAGTGGAAAGGAGGAGCCCGCCCCCGGACTCCTCCTTTCCAGCCTATCATGCAATCAACGCCAGCGCACGAACCGGCGAGCCGGTGCCCTTGACGAGCTTCAGCGGAGCCGCGATCAGCACAGCACCCTTGGCCGGAAGCTGATCGAGATTGGAGAGGCTGGCGAGGCCATAGCGGTTGGCCTTGTGCATGAGGTTGTGTGCCGGGAATGGCGGGTTCATGCCGCCGGCTGAACCGGCGTCGGTGCCGATCGTTTCCTGACCCCAGCCAATGATGCCCTTGGTCAGGAGATACTCGATCGCCTCGGCCGTCGGGCCTGGGGAGTGCGGGCCATTCTCGTCGGCATTCAGGAAGGTTTCGGTGGAGCCGTTGCGCTTGTACCAGTCAGTGCGCAGCAGCACCCAGCTGCCGGCTTCGATCGCGCCGTTCTGCGCTTCCCATTCCTTGATGCTGTCGACGGTCAGCAGGTAATCGGGATTGGCGGCTGCTTCCTTGGAACGGTCGATGACGTTGACGGGAGCGACGAAATTCTGCGGCGGGATGGTATCCGTCGTGTTGTTCGGATGGTCTTTGCCGGTGATCCAGTGGCAGGGTGCATCGAAATGCGTGCCCGTATGCTCGCCCAGTTCCAGCCAGTTCCAGGCCCAGAAGGGGCCGTCCTGATTGTATTCGGAGATCGTGTGGACCTTGACGTTCGGCGTGTTCTTGCCGAACTGCGGCGGCAGGTAAAGCACCGGAGTTTCCGGGCCGAGCGGCGCCGTGAGGTCGACGACCTTGACGGCGCCCGAAATCAGGGCGGAGGCCAGGCTGGCGAGTGTATTGGCAGTCATGATAGCGTTCCCCTTGTTGTCGCAGGAACCCGTACGGAGAGCCGCTTTGCGGGTCTTCAAACGGGATCTAGCGTGAAGCCATTTTCGCCAGACGCGGGGTGCCTTTCCTCTCGGCACCAGGCCCGCGCGGCGGCGGAATGAGGGGAGCCTATGTCACAATATATGATATTGCAAGCATTCCGACATGGGGGACGCGCCCAATTTTGACACGTTTGGGAGTATCGCCTGTGGCTCATTAAGCCACTGAAAATAAATGGATCTTGCAACTATCACATTAGCGGATGCGCGCAATAGTTGCTGATGTTGGCAAAATTCCCGCCAATAAATACTTGAAGCTTAAAGCTCAAGATGTATGCATGTGACAATAATAATCACCGACGAATGAGGGGCAGACGATGAGCTATGATGCGATCATAGTGGGGGCGGGCCATAATGGCCTGGCGGCGGCGGTGCATCTGGCGGCGAAAGGCTGGAAAGTCGCCGTCATCGAAGGCAATGCCGAACCGGGTGGCGCTGTCAAAACCCGGGAGGTTACGCTGCCGGGTTTCCGGCACGATCTCTGCGCGATGAACCTCTCCATGTTCGCCGGCTCCGGCTTCTTTGCGCAATACAAAAACGAGTTGTCGGCCGAAGGCTTGGATTTTGTACCCGCTGCCGATTGTTTCGCCAGCGTCTTTCGCGATGGCACCTATCTTGGCGTCAGCACCGATCTGGAAAAGACAACCGGCGCTATCGCCGACATATCGCCTCAGGACGCCGCCGCGTGGCGTCACATGCTCTCCGAGTTCGGCGCGGACGCTCCGCATATCTTTGGTCTCCTCGGATCGCCGATGCCATCGATGGCGGCCGCCAAGGTGGTCTGGAAGGCCTGGCGGCAGAAAGGTACCGGCTGGGTCTACGACACGGCGCGCATGCTGTTTGCCTCGCCCCGCGATTTTCTCGATGCCCGTTTCCAGAATGCCAAGCTGAAGACCATGATGGCGGCCTGGGGGTTGCACCTCGATTTTGCGCCGGATGTCGCGGGCGGCGCGCTATTTCCCTATCTCGAATCCATGGCCAATCAGGCATTCGGCATGGTGATCGGTAAGGGTGGAGCCGATACGATCATCAAGGCTATGGCTGCGGTGTTGAAGAACAAGGGCGGCGAGCTCATGCTCGGCACGCGCGTCGACAAGATCGTCACGGCGGGCGGCAAGGCGACAGGCGTCGTTCTGGCCGATGGGCGTCGCTATGAGGCGAAACGCGCTGTCATCGCCAATGTCCATCCCCAGATCCTGTTCGCCAAGCTTCTGGATCGCGATCAGTCACGACAGGAATTCGATAGCAAGGTTTCCCGCTTCCGCGCCGGCCCCGGCACGATGATGATCCATCTGGCGCTGTCGGGTCTTCCTGATTGGACGGCGGGCAAGGCACTGCAGAATTTCGCCTATGTCCATATCGCGCCTGATCTTGAGATGATGTCCCGCGTCTATGCCGAGGCGATGGGCGGGCTTTTGCCTGTCGAGCCGGCCTTGGTGGTCGGACAGCCCACGGCGATTGATCCCTCGCGTGCGCCTTCCGGCCAGCATACGCTCTGGATACAGGTGCGCGTTTTGCCAGCGGAATTCCGCGGTGATGCGGCGGGTCAGATTACCGGCACTGGCTGGGATGAGATCAAGGATGCCTATGCCGAGCGCGTCCTCGATATCGCCGAACGCTATGCACCCGGTCTCCGCGACAAGATACTGGGGCGGGCGGTGTTCTCGCCGGTCGATCTCGAACGCGAAAACCCGAATCTCGTCGGTGGCGACAATCTCTCCGGCAGCCACCATCTCGACCAGAACTTCCTGTTCCGTCCCGTCGCCGGCTATTCGCGCTACAAGACGCCTGTGGGATCTCTGTTCATGTGCGGGGCTTCCACATGGCCGGGCGCGGGGACGGGAGCCGGCTCCGGTTTCATGTTGGGGAAAATGCTGGCGAAGTGACCGTCATACGACTTGACGCCCAAACCTTTGACATTTCAAATATCGTTCCCTAGATCGCTTATCTGAGTGATGCGGAACGACAGACCGAGGCGACGTCATGACAGAGTCCGAGAGTGCAACCGTTGACTTGGAGATCATCGTTCAAGGAGCGCAGGAAGGTAAGAAGCTGGAACTGCGGCTCTGGCTGCGGATGCTGTCGACCACGAAGCTCATCTCGCAGGAAATCCGACGCCGGCTGCGCAACGAGTTCGGCGCGACCTTGCCGCAGTTCGACCTGATGGCGCAGCTTTATCGCGAGCGCGATGGTTTGCGCCTCGGCGAGCTTTCCAAGCGCACCATGGTCACTAACGGCAACGTCACGGGACTGGTCGAGCGACTGGAGACGGATGGACTGGTGCTGCGCGTCACGCCCGACGGCGATCGCCGCGTGACGGTTGCGAAGCTTACGGAAAAAGGTGTGGTGCTGTTTGGTGCCATGGCGGCTGCGCACGAAGGCTGGCTCCGCGACATGATGGCGGATGTCGATCCCGCGATAGTCACCGAGCTCTGGCAGGATATCGGTGCGGTGAAGTCATCGGTGAGCAACCATTTGTCCGGCAGCGATTTCGACTGACTAGCGTCTTACGCAATTCTGGACGGAAAACCGCTTCGCATTTTTCCGCGAGTTGCTCTGGGGTTTTAGCGGCCCAGCGTTTCTTTGAAACGCCAGGCCGCTCCCCTCTATTGTCTTCAGATGATTCCGGACAGAACCGCTAGGTGCGTTTCGTCGAAGTGTGTTAGCGGGCGCGCTCGCTCTTGAACTTCTTTTCGAGCACGCTCACCAGACGGACCATCGGCCAGAGCAGGATAACGTAAATCACCGCCGCCATGATGAGCGGTGAGGGGTTGGCGTAGAGCCCTTGCGCGTTCTGTCCTTCCTTCAGGAGTTCCGGCAATGCGACCGTCGAGGCGAGAGACGTATCCTTGAACATGGAGACGCAATTGCTCGTGGTCGGCGGAATGACAATACGGACAGCCTGCGGCAGTACGACCTTGTAGAGCGTGATCAGGAAGGGGATGCCGAGAGCGGCAGCGGCTTCGAACTGGCCGCGCGGCACGCTCTCGATGCCCGAGCGGAAGACCTCGGCGGAGTAGGCCGCCAGTACGATGGAAAAGCCGATGATCGCCGACCACCATGCTGAAAGGCTGATGCCGACGAAAGGCAGTGCGTAGTAGATCAGGATCAGCACGACCAGCATCGGCATGGCCCGCATGATGTCGATATAGGCGATCATCAGCAGCTGGATCGGCTTTGGCGCATAGAGACGGATAAGGCTGACGATGAGGCCGCCGGTCACGCCGATCAGGATGCTGACGACGCCGAGCGCGATGGTCATCCAGAGCCCGCGCAGCAATTGCGGGAAGGCCGAAATCATGACGTCGGAATTGAAGAAGGTATCGACGAACGACATTGGCGCTCCCACGTGCAAGACGAAGACAAGATTTCTTACATCTACGCCGGTCGATGCGACCGGCGTAGCCTATTTCAGTGATGATCTTTTGATCACGCCTTAGGGATAGGCAGTTCGGTGACGGTGGAGGAGCCAGCCGGTGCCTTGCCGCCGAACCACTTCTCGTGGATCTTGTCCAAGGTGCCATCCTTCTTCATCGCGGTAATGGCATCGTTGATCTTGGCGACGAGCGGCGAGTCCTTCGTCATCATCAGGCCGTATTGTTCGCCGGTCTTGATGCGATCCTTGATGGCAAAGCCCTTGGTCTTGACGAAAAGATACTGCATGCCCGGGATATCGCTGACGACGGCGTCGATGCGGCCTGCGCCGAGATCGAGGAACATATCCTGCTGCGAGTTGTAGCCCTTGACGTCGGCAAAGCCCTGAGCGGCCTTGTTGTCGTTGACCCACTTTTCGCCGGTCGAGCCGGAAAGTACGCCGACGACCGCGCCCTTGAGATCGGCGAGGGACTTGATCGAGCTGCCTTCCTTGGTGGCGACGCCCATGTCGGAATCATAATAGGGCTGCGTGAAGGACTGCGATTTCAGGCGCTCCGGCGTGATGGTGATCGACGAAATCGCCACATCGATGCGCTTGGAGCTGGTTGCCGCAAACAGGGCCTGGAAGCCGTAGTCGGCGATATTGGTCGTCATGCCGGCGCGCTTGGCGGCCTCATTGACCACATCCACTTCGAAGCCTTCGAAACCGCCATTGGCGGTCTTGTATTCGAAGGGCGGGTTGTTCGGATAGGAACCGACGTTCAGGACATCGGCCGCGTTGGCGAAGTGGCTTCCACCGGCCAGGCCGACGGCGGTCGCAAGGACCAGTAGACTGCGACGAGTTATATGCATTTTCTTGGTCTCCCTCTGGTTATGGCTGCGGGCTTTCCTCTCACCCGCGGTATTCCCGTCCGCCCAGGCGAGCGGTCGTCTCATGTCATCGCATCGACCATGCGGTCGAGGGCGAGGCGCATCTGTTCGGTTTCGCGGAAAGTGCACATGCGCAGGAAGGCACGGGACGACTCTCCAAAATGGTATCCGGGTGCCAGACCGACGCGAGCCGTCTCAAGAATGCGCTCGCACAAGGCGGTCGCATCGGGCTCTCCCTGCAGCGCGAAGAAGGCATACATGCCGCCGCGCGGCTTTTCCGGCAGGATCATGCCGGGTATTTTCGGCAGCTTCTCATAGGCCAGATCGAGGCCGGCCTTGATCCGGCCGCGGATTTCCGAAACCAGGGGCTCGCCTTGACGCAAGGCGGCAGCAGCACCCGCCTGCACCATGGCCGAGGTGCCGCTGTTGATATATTGCGTCATGGCGCCGAGCTGGTCGGCGACGGCCGATGGGTGGGTCAGCCAGCCGACGCGCCAACCCGTCATCGCCCATGCCTTCGAGAAGCTGTTGATCGCGATCACGCGATCGCCATCCTCGGCCACCTGCAGTATCGACGGGGCGATGTCACCATCGAAGTAGAGGCGGGCATAGACCTCGTCGGAGATGATCCAGATGCCGGTGCGGCGGCTGAAATCGAGCAGTGCCTGCATCTCCTCGCGAGACGCCGTCCAGCCTGTCGGGTTGGAGGGGGTCGACAGGAAGATGGCGCGTGTGCGCGCATCGCAGCGTGCAAAGAGCTTGTCGAGATCGAGGCGCCAGTCGGTATCGAAATCGAGAGAGACAGGTCGCGGTTCGCCGCCGATCAGGTGGATGGCGTTGTGGATGTTCGGCCATTGCGGTGCGACGTAGACGACGTTGGTGCCGACGTCGACGAGCAACTCGAGCGCCATGTAGAGCGCCTGCATGCCGCCCGGCGCGACCGTGGTGCGCTCGATCGGGATGGGGCGGCCATGCCAATGCGTCTGATAGTCCGAAAGAGCCTCGTTCAGCGTCGCCAGGCCGCGCATGTTCGGGACATAGAAGGTTGCGCCGTCATCGAGCGTCTTCTTCGCAGCGTCGCGGATGAATTCCGGCGTCACCACATCGCCTTCGCCGAACCACAGCGGAATGACACCGCCGAGTTCGCGGGCGCGCTTTGCGAGCACGGCAATGTTGTCGGTGCGCATATCGCGAATCTGGGCGCGAATGCCTTCAAGGGCATCGCGGCCGGTGATCGCGTTCGGCAGGTTATGCTGCGGCAGAAGAGACAAGAAATTTCCCCTGGGAATCCGATGTTGAAGAGACGAAACGTTTGCTGAAATTCACGCCTGGACTGCCGTTCGGTTTCGAATGGTTATCCAAAACCCAATGCATTTCAAGGGTAAAGTTTAAGCTTAAAAAATCTGCATTTCCGCCTAAGTCGAGCGCGGTTCTCGCATATGGTAAGGCTTTGGAAACGATCATTTTTCCTTGGCCTCCGAACCGCTTGCCTGCTTCTTCGCATCGATGACGCCGGCGGCCATGCTGGCGCCGAGAAACATCGTATCGCTTGCGAGCACGAAGAAGCTAATACCCACCTGCGACCATGCCGAGACATCATCCGGAGACGGGCGGAAAATGCCGACCGCGCGGCCGGCTGAGCGGGCCGTTTCGGCGATGGTGCGAATGGCCGCGTCAAGCTTGTTCTTGCCGGCCGGCCCCATTGCGTCGATCGAGACCGAGAGATCACCGGGGCCGATGAAAATTAGGTCGACGCCGTCGACAGCGGCGATGTCAGCGATGTTGGCCAACCCCTCGGCTGTCTCGACCTGTATGGCGAGCACGAGTTCGGCATTGGCCTTGGAGAGGTAATCCGGAATACGATAGCCGTAAGCTGCGGCGCGGCCCGGTCCGACGCCGCGTGCGCCGAGCGGGGGGTAACGCGTGGCCTTGACGGCGTCGCGCGCCTGCTCCGCCGTCGAAACCCGCGGCACGAGGACGCCTGCAGCGCCGGCATCCAATACGGCGGCGATATCTTCCGCCGCATGTCCCGGCACGCGAACCATGGCGGGAACACGATGAACGTCGGCGGCGCGGATCAAATCCTCGATGCGCTCACGGCTGATCTGAGAGTGCTCCCAGTCTATGCAGAGGAAATCGACGCCGGACGCTGCCGTCACTTCGATGGCGACCGGATGCGGAATGGCAGCAAAGGTGCCGACAAGCAGTCTATGCTTGATACAATTCCCGCGGAAATCGCTCATCCTCTTCCTCCCACTTCAACGGTCCGTCCGACGAGGGATAGACCGAAACGACCTAGCTGCGAAGCGACATTCTGTTTCGAACCTCAGGTTGCTTGCGACGCGCCGCCGATCGGGCCGGAGACGCGTAGGCATTGCGGTGGCGGGGTTGTTCGGGCGCCGCCACCGCTCACGGACACGGCTTACTTGCGCCGCGCCATGATCTTGGTCAGGACCGCATCGAAGCGAGCGATCTCTTCGACCTTGTTATAGTGCACGAGCGACACGCGGATGGCGCCCGTTTCCATGGAAAGGCCGAGGCGTTTCATCAGGCGCGGTGCGAACATGTGGCCGTCGCGCAGGCCGATACGCTCCTTGCCCATCTCGTCGGCAAATTCCTGCGGTGTGATGCCCGGCATGTTGAAGCAGATTGTGGGAACGCGCTGTTCCAGACGGCTTTCGTCGGAGACACCGTAGATCACGGCGCCGTGGCGCTTGAGAACGGAGATCATTTCGCGCGAGAGCATCAGTTCGTACTGGCGGATCGCACCCATGGCGGCAGCCAGCGCCTGACGGCGGCTATGCTCGCCATTGGGCAGGAAGCGACGGCCGAGGCCTTCGAGGTATTTCACTGCGGCATTCATGCCGGCGACGTTTTCGTAGGTGAAGGTGCCGACTTCGATCTTGTAGGGCGGCACGTCCGGAATGAAGTCTTCCTTGAATGTGGGAAGCTTGACCAGCGCATCATAGCGGCCCCATAGGAAGCCCATGTGCGGCGAAAAATTCTTGTAGCCGGAGCAGACGAGGTAGTCGCAGCCCCAGGCCTGCACGTCGATCAGGCCATGCGGTCCGTAATGGACGCAATCGAGGAAAGTTTCGGCACCGGCTGCCTGAGCCAGTTTGCAGACGGCGGCGACATCGACGATCGTGCCGATGGAATGCGCCGTGACCGTGCAGGCGACGAGGCGGGTCTTGTCGTTGAGCAGCGGCTTCAGATCTTCCACATGCAGCGTGCCGTCCTCGCGCATGCGCCACCAGACGATCTTGGCGCCATCGGCTTCCAGCGCCATCCAGGTGGCGATGTTGGCGTCGTGATCCATGTCGGTGACGACGATTTCGTTGCGCTCGCCGAGCAGCTTGGCGATGCCGAGGCTCACCAGGCGGATGAAGGATGTGGCGTTCTGGCCGAAGGAGATTTCTTCCGGGCGATAGGCATTGACCAGCATGGCGACGCTTTCGCGTGCCTCATCCAGATTGCGGTCGACGCCCTGGCTGTGCTGGTATTTCGCCATGCGCTGGACGTTGAAATCGATCAGATGGTTGGCAACTGCGTCGACTACCGTCTGAGGCACCTGCGCGCCGCCCGCATTATCGAGAAAGACGAAGTCGCCGGCCTTTTGAATGGCCGGGAACATGGCGCGGACCTCGTCAACCGGGAAGCTGTTATGGCCGGCGAATTGCGATGCGGAAGCGGCGGAGCTCATGGGGATCTCGCTCTGTATGTTGGGATTGGAACCTCTAGTTTGATCATTTGATCACAAAATACTTTAAGGTTCAACCAAATTCCTCAACCTCATTTTGGAAGCTTAGCGGCGGGCTGAACCGGAGCCCTTGCGCGGCTCGTCCTGCGTGGCCGGGCAGTAATCCTGCAGGATTTCATGGGTGCGCCTGATATCGGCGACGACACCATCGCGGGCAGCGGTAAAATCGCCAGCCTTCAGCGCCTTGACGATGGCGACATGCTCGCCGGCAGGATCCAGCTGACCGCTGCGCATCAGTGGTTCGACCGAGGCGGAGAGCATGCGCATGTAGGGGCCGAAGCGTAGCCACAGGGTCTCGATCAACTGAAGCAGCACCTCGGAGCCGGAGGCGCTGTAGATGGTGAAGTGGAACTGCTGGTTCTTGGCCATCAGGTCGTAGACATTGGCGCCGAGGCCGATGACATGTTGTTCGCCGGCGATGCGTTCGAGCGTTGCAATGTCTGTCGGGGTGAGGTTCGGCAAGCCAAGTTCGGCGGCAAGGCCTTCCACTGCGATACGGGCGCGGCAGAGATCGTCGAGCCGGGCGAGCGTCACGATCGGAATACGGGCCGAACCATTGGCGGCGACTTCAAGGGCGTTTTCCGCCGCAAGCCGACGCAAGGCTTCGCGAACCGGCATGTTGCTGGTTCCGAAGGTTTCAGCGAGCGAGGCGATGGTCAGGCTTTGGCCGGGGTCGAAATTGCCCGCCATGAGCGCGTTTCTCAGCTGTTGATAGACGCTCTCCTGGATCGTCGTTCTGGAGGACACCGGTTCCAGGGCTATGCGCACGCTTGCTTCCTCTCCGCTTCTGGGGACTCGTTCATGGTAGAACGAAGGGCGGGCGAAAGGAAAGGGGCCTCGCGATTGCGATCAGGCTTCCTCCGCTTCCCAACCTGTTTCATCGGCCGTGTTCTCCTGCGCCGGGGCTTTCCGTAACCCCAGGCC
>NZ_JAELTU010001021.1 GCF_016429015.1 Rhizobium sp. ASV20 | reverse complement strand
TCAGCGACACTGGATGGCATCGAGGTGGCTCACATGATCCGCAAGCGGCAATTTTCAACCAGTGGCCAATCGGCCTTCCAGCAATTCGCTGCGCTCGCCGCATAAGTGTGTCCAGCGATATCCCTTTCTGTAGACTTTGCAAAAATTTGCGACAGAGCCCGCGATCCTTCGCCAGACCGACAGGTTGGCGGCGCCGTGGGCGTGGTCCACCGCGCGAGACACGCCGGCAAGAAGAACTAATCTCGTTCTCGGTTAACATATGCATGCTTGATATCATCAAGAACGT
>NZ_JAELTU010001020.1 GCF_016429015.1 Rhizobium sp. ASV20 | reverse complement strand
TGTTGCGGCGCCGCTGAACCAAGATGTCGAGCACATCGCCGTCAGCATCGATCGCCCGCCAGAGCCAGAACTTCTGTCCGCCGATCGCAATGAGGGCCTCATCCATGTGCCACTTGTCATTCGGCTTAGGGCGGTCCCTGCGAATGCAGGTGGCAAAATGGCGGCCAAAGCGATTAATCCATAGTCGAACAGTTTCCCGGCTGACGATCACGCCGCGTTCAGCAAGCAGGTCTTCAACATCCGCCGTGCTCAGCGAAAACCGGTGATAGGCCCACACCGCATAAGCGA
>NZ_JAELTU010001019.1 GCF_016429015.1 Rhizobium sp. ASV20 | reverse complement strand
CATCCGGATCAGGCCCCTTGCGGATCGCCTTGATCATCAGCGTCATCTCGATGACGATAAGGACGGTGTAGAGAGCCGCAAAGCCGAGGATCGTCAGCAGCACCGTGCCGGCACCGAGATTGGAGACGGCCGCGGCCGTCGGCAGCACGCCTTCGATGATCCATGGCTGGCGGCCGAATTCGGCAACCACCCATCCGAGCTCGATCGCGACCCATGGCAACGGAATTGCAAAGACGGCAATCCGCAGCAGCAGCGGATACCTGTCGAGCTTGCGGCGGGCCGACAGCCAGA
>NZ_JAELTU010001018.1 GCF_016429015.1 Rhizobium sp. ASV20 | reverse complement strand
CATCCGGATCAGGCCCCTTGCGGATCGCCTTGATCATCAGCGTCATCTCGATGACGATAAGGACGGTGTAGAGAGCCGCAAAGCCGAGGATCGTCAGCAGCACCGTGCCGGCACCGAGATTGGAGACAGCCGCGGCCGTCGGCAGCACGCCTTCGATGATCCAGGGCTGGCGGCCGAATTCGGCAACCACCCATCCGAGCTCGATCGCGACCCATGGCAACGGAATTGCAAAGACGGCAATCCGCAGCAGCAGCGGATACCTGTCGAGCTTGCGGCGGGCCGACAGCCAGA
>NZ_JAELTU010001017.1 GCF_016429015.1 Rhizobium sp. ASV20 | reverse complement strand
GGCGATGTCACGTTGTCTGCAGCTTAACGGTTGGCGGATAACTAGGCGAGGATGAGCTCGCCGACGATCAGTTACAAGAACCACCGCTCTCCGCCACAGATCATCGCCCGTGCGATGTGGCTGTACTTCCGGTTTCCATTGAGCCTGCGGTTGGTCGAGGAAATGCTGCTGGAGCGTGGCATCGTCGTGTCTTATGAAACGATACGGCGATGGAGCCGCAAATTCGGGGCGGCTTATGCCAAGCAGCTGCGTAGGAAGAAGCCTTCGCGTAAAGATATCTGGCATCTGGACGA
>NZ_JAELTU010000146.1 GCF_016429015.1 Rhizobium sp. ASV20 | reverse complement strand
CTGATCTGCGGACTGCGTGGTCAGATAACCGCCGGCCTGCTCGGTATTTGTCGAAGGAGCTGGAGCCTGCGCCTTGGTCTGCGGCATCGCATTATCCGTCTTTGCTGCGCCTGGGCTCGCTGGAGCCGTTTGAGTCAGCGGCGCATTACCGCCGCTACCTGTGCCTCCATTCGAAGGCTGCTGCGCCTGAGCGAAAGCCATCGGCGACAGAACGGATGCAGCGGCAAAGATCGTGCCCGCAGCAACGGAAGTGAAAAGTTTCCCAGTCATCGTGAACCTACCTTTCATTCTGATGGGCATGCCTAATGGAA
Source organism: Rhizobium sp. ASV20 (assembly GCF_016429015.1). GTDB lineage: Bacteria > Pseudomonadota > Alphaproteobacteria > Rhizobiales > Rhizobiaceae > Rhizobium. Next base: position 19,736 of record NZ_JAELTU010000146.1, on the reverse strand, counting down.
CGCATGCATACTAGCGCGAGTGGATTTTTTACTTACTGACCATCATCGTACCGGTCGTAAGGCTAATGGTTCAGGGAAGTGTTGGTTCCGTTAAAAGTTGCAGAAAATCGAGCTTTCAAAGCTGTAGATTGCAATAAACTTATGAAAAAACAAACGGTTGCTTTATAATGCAAGGCTGAAATTTGAAGGTCGTCGCTATGCCCCAAAAATGGTCACGCTCACTGTTTGCGAGATTTGGGCAAGCCGCCATAGCGCAAACGACGTCGCAGGAGGTTGCCTTCGCGTGAACTGACGCGAAGGCAGGTTTCAATCAAAGCTTGTAGGGCGGGTCGAAAACGCCACGGACCGTCGGGCCGAGTTCGAGAAGTGCCCCGGCCTGCGGCTGCATGGACCGGGCCTCGTCATCGAGACCTTCCCAGGCGGTCGTCACTGCCAGCCGGTCGCCATTCTTGCCGATGAAGGCCGGGCAGGAGGGTTGCATGGCGGGCACGCGATAGCGTTCGATGCGCAGGCCATCCGGGCTGTACTTGTCGACGAAGCCGGATCCCCAGCGGGCGTTCCAGATATAGCCGTCCGCGTCGCAGACCGAACCATCGAGCCCGCCCGGATCTTCCATGCTGTCGACCATGACGATCGGCTCACCCGCCGGAAGCCCGGTTTCGGGATCGACCAGAACCCGCATGAGCTGGCTGACGCGCGTATCGGTGAAATAGCCGATGGTGCCGTCGGGCGAAAAGCAGATCGAATTCGGAATGCTGATCTGATCGAAGATCTTGGTGACTTTGCCGCCGGCCGCCACGTGATAGATTGCCCCCGCCTGCAACTCGGCGCGCTTGCCCATCGTGCCAATCCAGAGCGATCCGGAAATATGCGTGCGGCCGTCGTTGGACCGGTTTTCCGGCTTGTCGGCCTCGATCGCGGTATAGAAGCTCAATTCGCCGCTTGCGATATCCCGCAGGAATAGACCTTCTTCGGTGGCAATTATCTGCCGCTCGGCATCGACGCGGGCAAGCACGCTCGCCATCATCGGCAGTTCGTGAATCCTCTTCTTGCCGGTGGGAAGATGCAGCTCGTGCAGTTCCTTGCCAAGGATATTGAACCACCAGACTGTGTCCGTGTCCGGATCGTATGTCGGGCCTTCTCCGAGGACGGAGGATGTGTTGCAGAGAATGCTTCCTTCAAAATCATGGATGTCGGTCACGGATCATGCTCCTATGGCGGCGTCATAGGCATAAATGGTCGTTTTGGCGCGTTCGGCAACCTCTGCTGCCGTCATTCCAGGCTTGTAGAGGCTGGTCCCAAGCCCGAATGCCAGGATGCCGGCCTTGGTGTAGTCGGAGAAATTCTTGTCCGAAACACCGCCAACTGCGGCGATAACAAGCTCGGGCGGGAGCACGGCGCGGATGGCCGTAATCCCGGAAGCGCCAAGCACACCGGCGGGGAAGAATTTCAGGCCGGTCGCGCCAGCGCGGGCGGCCAAAAGCGCCTCGGTGGCCGTGAAGACACCAGGCATCGTGACCATGCCCTTGTCGCGGGCGCGGCTGATCACCGCAGGCTCGACATTCGGCGTCACCAGCAGCTTGCCGCCGGCGCCATCCAGCCTGTCCACGTCTTCGACGGTCAGGACCGTACCGGCTCCGATCAGGCAATCGGCAGGTGCCATCTTCGCCGCAATCTCGATCGAGCGGAACGGCTCCGGCGAGTTCAGCGGGATTTCGATGGCCGTGAATCCGGTCTCGATCAGGGCGCCAACGATCTCGCTTGTTTCCTCCGGCTTGATACCGCGAAGAATGGCAATCAGCGGGCGCTTCATGGGTGGGAAGGGGGTACGGGTGGTCATCAGTTCCTGCTTTCTTGTCTGAGCCAGATCGCTTCCGCGGCGGCGGAAAGCCCGCGGCGAACGGCGGCGTCGGCGTCGATGGTCTGATAGGGGAGGGACAGGCTGCGGAACGCGTCCTCGTAGAGCGCCTGCAGCCTGCCGGAGGCAACGAGTGTGATGGCGGCGCCTTGCCCGGCGGAAGACAGGGCGCCGGCAATCTCGGCGCCGATCAGCGTGCCCGAGATCAGTGCCTGTGCGCCCGCTGCCGTCGTCCCGTGGAGTAATTGGCCGGAGCGGGCGGTGAAGAGCAGATTGGTGGCCAACTGCGGCTTCTCGAATGCAGCCTTGAGCGCCGCTTCGAATGCTGTGGCGTCGGCGGGCATGTCGGCGGCACCGGCCACGGCATGCGACAGAATGCTGTGCCTAGTGATGACGTCGAAAAGTTCCCCCGTCATGAAGGTGGAAAAGCCGGTCACGCGACCGTCGACGACGCGCACCCATTTCGAATGGGTTCCCGGCATGCAGACGATCTGCTCGCCCTTGGCATCGGCGGCGATCGAGCCGAGCAATTGTGTTTCTTCACCGCGCATCACATCGGGCGCGTCCTTGGCGCGCTGCGCCAGGCCTGGCAGAATACGCACGTCGCGCGCCTCGCCGGGAACGGCAACCGCCCCCGTCAGTATCGCGGTGAGCGATGTCGGCGTGTCGATATAGCCGGCTTCCACCCAGCCCTGGCGCGCGCCGGCCATGCCGCAGACGATGGCCGGAATATCCGACGGCGCCGAGATGGCATCCAGATGGGTTTGCAGGATCTTGGCGAAGCCCGCTTGAGCCGCCGTCGTCATCCCTTCGCCGCTGCGCCGTTCCGCCAGAATGTTGCCGTCTTCGCCGATCAGCCAAAGCCGGAAACTGCTGGTGCCCCAATCCACCGCGATGAATGCGGGTTTTGTCATAGGAAATGCTCCAAATCTTTCACTAGAAAATGCCGCCATCGACGATGACGGATTGTCCCGTCATCGCGCCCGAGCAGCCGGATGCAAGGAAAAGCACAGGCCCCACGAGATCCTCGGCCTTCAGCACGCGCTTGAGGCACTGCCGGTCGATGGTCTTGGCCATGCCATCCTCCGTCAGCCAGAGTTCGAGTTGCCGCTCGGTCACGATCATCCCGGGCAGGACGGCGTTGACACGGATATTTTCTGGACCGAGGCGACCGGCAAAACTCTTCGTCAGCCCGATGATGCCCGATTTCGCTGCGGCATAGGAGGAAAGCGCCGGCGGGTTCATCTTGAAGACGATCGAAGAGAAGTTGATGATTGCCCCGCCGCCGGCCGCCCGCATGCCTGGGGCTGCCGCCTGCGATACGAAGAAGACCTGCTTGAGATTGATCGACTGACTATTGTCCCAATAGTCTTCGGTCGTGGTGTCGATATCATGCCGATCGTCCCAGGCGGCATTGTTGACGAGCACGCGGATCGCTCCGAGATCGGACTCGATCGCGGCGACCGTATTCTTGATCTGGCCGACATCGCGCAGATCGGCATGATAGAAGGAAACGGGATATGCCGACTGAGAGGAAAGTTTGGCGGCAAGCGCCTTGCTCGGCTCTTCGGCGATATCGATGAAGGCGACTTTCGCGCCTTGTCGGGCGAAGCCTTCCACGAGTGCCGCGCCGATGCCGGAGCCGCCGCCGGTGATCAGCACGGTGCGATCTTTCAGATCGGGAAATTGCGCCTGTGTCTCAGCCAAGGTCTTTCCTCCCGGATTGGCGATTTAGTTCCATTATTCGGAACAAAATTTGACTATGTGGAATTATCGGATTACCCTTCCATCGTGTCAAGGATACCGTCGCCGTGCGAGCGATAAATGAAGGGATGCGGAGCTGAGATCCGATAGCGAAAAGGTAAATTACCGTCGCGACCGGGAAACCGGCACGCTTGGAAAGCTTGTCGGGCTGCTTGATCTCGTTGCGCTTGCCGAAGGGCCGATGCGGTTCACCGATATTCTCTCTCTGTCCGATCAGCCGCGCGGCACGCTGCATCGTCAATTGTCGCACCTCGTCGAGGAGGGTCTCCTGGAGATCGATCGCGATGGCCGCTACCTCATTGGTATCAGGCTCCTGAAGCTTGCCTCCCGCAGCTGGGCACGCAACGAGTTTCGCGCTGTCGCCGAGCCGCATCTGCGCAGTCTGCAGGAGATAACCGGCGAAACCGTGCATCTCGGCGTTCTACGTGGCCCGGACGTGATCTATCTCGACAAGGTCGAGGGTCGGCAGTCCGTGCGCATGTATTCCCAGATCGGCAATGCTTCCCCGGCTTACTGCACTGGTGTCGGCAAGGCAGCTCTCTCCGCGCTCGACGATGCCGAGCTTGCCGAGCGGATCGCCGGTCTGGAATTTCGACCCTACACCGAGCACACCTTGCGGAGTGCCGCCGAATTGCTCGCCGATATCAGTGACATCCGGGCGAGGGGTTATGCATTCGATCGAGAAGAACACGAAAGTGGCATATGTTGTGTTGCCGCGCCAATCTGCCCCAAGGGCGATACCATGCTGGCGGGTGTCTCGGTAACAGGCCCAGCCTATCGCGTGACATCAGCCAAGCTGCAGGAATGGGCGCCGCTGGTGGTGGCGACGGCCGATTCGATCATGACGGATATGCATAACCGGATGGGGCCGAAGCGTTAGTACTGTGCCTATTTGACACGGTCGTCACCTAAAGTTCGTTAATTTAGCGTTATTTGTGCAAGATCTTAGCTAAATTGCATCCTGAACTTAAATTTGATTGTTGAGATGTGCGTAAGAAATGCCATTATCCTCTAATGATTGGCGAGTCATAGGGGATTTGGCGGGATGACGGGCGGATATCGTAGTAATGAACCTTGAAGCGAGCGAAATTCTATAAAGTATATATTTGCGCGGGCACCGGTTATCCGGGGCTGGTACGACGACGCCGAGGGAGAGGGTGGCGGAAATTGCCTATTCTTACCTCTTTTACATAAAGAAGACTAATAATGGCAGCATTGATGCCGGCGGGTGCATCTCCTCGTGGTGAGGATTTCATTGAGGAAATTGGCAGGCTGAAGACACAGTTCGATGTGTTTCGCTTCATGAAGGGACTGACGGAAGCATATCGCTGCCGCGCGTTCATGATCGTCAACTTGCCGCCCATTACCTCCTTCGACCTGCAGAGCAATTCGGTGATCAACAATTGGCCGGCCGAACTTCTTTCGATTTACGACCAGGAAGGATTGTTGCCGACCAGTCCCGTACTGCAGCGTATGCGACGCACGACCTTGCCGTTTGTCTATGACGTCGCCGCCACGCCGAACCGTGAGGAGAGCAAATCCCAGCTCGTCATCGCTCTGTTCGAGCGGTTTCGCATGACGCGCTTCGTTTATTTACCGACTCATGACGTCTCCGGTATTCGCGGGGCGGTATCGCTGGCGGGCGATCGAGAGCCTTTCACGCCGGAGGAAATCAAGGATCTGTACTATATTGCAATTCACGTTTTTGATCGGCTCGCGGAAATCCGCAGCATGGATGTGCGCGTCGTCGATGCGCTCACGGACCGTGAAATCGATTGTCTGAACTGGACCGCCGCAGGCAAGACCAGCGCCGAGATTGCCGAAATCCTGACGCTCTCGGAGCATACGGTCAACCATTACCTCAATCGGGCAACAAAGAAGCTCGATACCGTCAACCGCACGCAAGCTGTCGCCAAGGCTTTGCGGGTCGGATTGATAAAGTAGCCGGCGGCAAAGCCGGATCCCTTGCAGCCAGTCTGGTCGCCACCCGGACTCGTGATTGATATTTGAACGGCTTTCTGCCCTAATTTTGCACGTTGCGCATAAATTATGCGGGAAATTCGCACTGCGAATGAATCGATGGATTTGGTCGATCTGTCGTTAGCGGATTGATATTTATCGATTTTCGGCGGCTTTCAAAAACTGGCACGCTTCCTGCTTGTTAAATGGCGGAAGTCCGGAGGGGACTTTGATAACAGCGCCGAATAACGGCGCGGATCAAATGACCGCCGCCGATGCCGTCACCACAGCTTCTTCAGGCGACAGGCATCGGCGGCGGATGTTGCCTATTTAACACGCTTAACAAGATCGGCTGCATATACAGGTCCTTTTTTGCGTGTCGGCCCTATTCCTCTCGGACAGTTGCTCTATGTCGGCCCGCGAACGTCTTCCCCTGTTGGGAGAGTGTTGCGGCTGGTAGGGTCATGGACCCGGCGGACCTGCCGGCCGCAACCGTGACGCTTTTTAACGACGGCGCCGAATTTCGTTTGGCGAACTCCTGCCACTCCACTATCTAAGCCAGAGGGATTTCGAGAGATCGCGGCCGTTGCCGGGCTCTCGATGCAGCGCGCAGTGAGGATGGCATGGCAGACATCACCAAGGAACAGGTGCTGGAAACGTTGAAGACGGTTCGTGGCCCGGACCTGGAGCACAATATCGTTGAGCTCGGCATGGTGTCGGATGTCTTCATTTCGGACGGCAAAGTCTACTTCTCCATCACCGTTCCCGCCGAACGGGCCACGGATCTCGAGCCGATGCGGCTCGCTGCCGAGCGTGTCGTCAAGGATATGCCCGGCGTCAAAGGCGCGATGGTAGCGCTGACTGCCGACAAGAAGGCCGGTAGTGCAGCACCTCGTCCGGCCCAGCCGCAAGCCGCCCCGCATAATCACGGCCATGCTCACGCCCATCCGCATGCGCCCCAGCAACAACAGCCCCGTGCCGGCAAGATTGGCGTTCCCGGCGTCGGCGCCATCATCGCCGTCGCTTCGGGCAAGGGCGGCGTCGGCAAGTCGACGACGGCTGCCAATCTGGCGCTTGGCCTTGCGGCCAATGGCCTGCGCGTCGGTATTCTCGATGCCGATATCTATGGTCCTTCGATGCCGCGCCTCCTGAAGATCTCCGGCAAGCCGTCACAGATCGATGGCCGCATCATCGTTCCCATGCAGAATTACGGCCTCAAGGTCATGTCGATGGGCTTCCTCGTCGAGGAGGAAACCGCGATGATCTGGCGTGGGCCGATGGTTCAGTCCGCATTGCTGCAGATGTTGCGCGAAGTTGCCTGGGGCGAACTCGACGTGCTCGTCGTCGACATGCCCCCCGGCACCGGCGACGTGCAGTTGACCATGGCGCAACAGGTGCCGCTGGCTGGCGCGGTGATCGTCTCGACCCCGCAGGATCTTGCGCTGATCGACGCGCGCAAGGGTCTGAACATGTTCCGCAAGGTTGAAGTTCCCGTCCTCGGCATCATCGAGAACATGAGCTATTTCATCGCTCCGGACACCGGCGCCCGCTACGACATTTTCGGCCATGGCGGGGCGCGCAAGGAAGCCGAACGGATCGGCGTACCGTTCCTTGGCGAGGTGCCGTTGACCATGGGCATTCGCGAGAGCTCCGATGCCGGAACGCCACTTGTCGCGGCCGAGCCGGACGGGGTGATCGCCGGCATCTATCGCGAGATTGCCGCCAAGGTATGGAAGCAAGTCGCCGACACGCCGCAACGTTCTGCCCCCACGATCGTGTTTGAATAATTCACGGTAGCTTGTCTGCTTTCTGTATAGCGACGGATTGTCTTGCATGTATCCTGTGCTATGACTTCGCGGGATTGCGGAATTTGCGGTGAAAGCGCGTAATGAAGGGGTTGGACTTGATTCTTTGCGAGCTTTGCTGCATATGCGCCGCCGGCGTGGAGCCGGTCGGTTCTTTCCGATGATCGCTCTCCGCCGAATGGTGGTTCTGTTTCGTCCGAACAGGTATCCTCGCCAGGATGGACGAAGGATTGGTACAGCAGCGCAATGGAACGTGGACACCGATTCCCAGCCGGCCCGGCGGGATGCGACCGGGGTTTTATGAGCTTCTTTCATTGGCCATTGGTGGGATCGCGGCAGGCGTGCGCAACGCGCTTTGACTGTAGATTCGTCTCCGCCGCTGCGGGAGCGCGCAGTTGATCACTGCCTATTGCTCAGATTCCAAGCCGCTTGAACTCCCCGATCTCTCGGCCGTCGAACGATTGCCTGAGAATGCCGTCTGGATCGATATGGTCGAACCGACGCGCGAAGAGGAAACCAATATCGAGCGCCTGCTCGGGCTCGAGGTGCCGACGCGCGAGGACATGAAGGATATCGAGCCGTCTAGCCGTCTCTATCTTGAGAATGGCTCGGTTTATCTGACCGCATCCTTGCTCTGGAAGGCCGATACGAATCTGCCGATGCTGACCGATGTCGCCTTCATCCTGACGGAGCAGCGGCTGGTCACCATTCGCTATGCGCAGCCAAAATCCTTCGCACTCTTCATCGCAGCTCTGCAGCGAATTCCGCAGGAGAGGCGCACAGGCATGGCGCTGCTCGTCAAGTTGTTGGAAACGATTGTCGACCGTACTGCCGAGGTTCTTGAACAGACGGTTGCCGGTATCGATATATTGTCGGTGCACGTATTCGGCGATCGTTTGAAGAAAATCCGCCGTCCGTCGAATTTTCTGGAAGAAAAGCTAAAGGGCATCGCGGGTTATCATCGTACGATCAGCAAGGTACGTGACAGCCTGAGCTCCCTGTCCCGGTTGCTGACCTTCCTTCATACCATCCCCGCCATGCAGCAGGACCCCGAGGCCAAGGAACTCTGCCGCAACGTCTCGCGGGATGTTCAGTCCCTGTCCGAGCATGCCTCCTTCGTCGCAGGAAACATTACTTTCCTGCTCGATGCGTCGCTCGGACTGATCAATATCGAGCAGAACGCCATCATCAAGATCTTCTCGATCGCGTCCGTGGTGTTTCTGCCGCCGACGCTTGTGGCGTCCGTCTACGGCATGAATTTCGAGCGCATGCCCGAACTGCATTTCGCCTACGGCTACCCGGCGTCGCTGACGCTGATGGTCGTATCCGCCATCGTCCCGTTTTTCTTTTTTCGCTGGAAAGGCTGGCTCTGAGAGTCTAGTGATCCTGAATGTCTAACGAAACCCATCATTCTCCCGACGGGAAAATGGACGCTCGTAAGCTTGCCTACCTCGCGCTCGGTTCGATCGGCGTGGTCTATGGCGATATCGGTACGAGCCCGCTCTACGCCTTTCGCGAAGCCTTGAAACCGGTCGCCGCCGATGGGCTGACGCGCGGAGAAGTCATCAGCGTCATCTCGCTGATGTTCTGGACGCTGACCATCATCGTCACCATCAAATATGTCCTTTTTCTGCTCCGCGCGGACAACGACGGCGAAGGCGGCACGCTGTCGCTGCTCGCCCTGTTGATGAAGACCGCGAATGGCCATACCGCCATTTTGATGCTACTCGGCCTCTTGGGCGCGGCGCTGTTCCTTGGCGACGCCATGATCACGCCGGCGCTTTCCGTTCTCTCGGCGGTTGAAGGTCTGAAGCTTGTCACGCCGCAACTGTCCGATTACATCGTGCCCATATCGGTCGCGATCATGGCGCTGCTCTTTGCGATCCAGTCGCATGGCACTGGCGCTGTCGCCCGTTTCTTCGGCCCGATCATGGCGCTCTGGTTCATCGTCATGGGCCTGGCTGGTGTCATGCATATTTCCGATGATTTCAGCATTCTGGCCGCGCTCAATCCCTGGTACGCGATCAGCTTCCTTATACGGGAAGGCTTTCTCGGCATTGTCGTCCTGGGCGCGGTGTTCCTGACGGTTACGGGTGCCGAAGCCCTCTATGCCGACCTCGGCCATTTCGGGCGCCGTCCGATCCAGTGGGCCTGGTTTGTGCTTGTGTTTCCGTCGCTGGCTTTGAATTACCTCGGCCAGGGTGCTCTGGTCTTGCGCAACCCCGCGGCCATGTCGGACCCGTTCTTCCTGCTGTTTCCGCACTGGGCGATCCTGCCGGTGGTCATTCTCGCGACCCTGGCGACGATCATCGCCAGCCAGGCGGTCATCACAGGCGCCTTCTCGCTCGTACGGCAGGCCATCCATCTCGGCTTCCTGCCGCGCATGGAAATCCTGTTCACCTCCGAGACGAATACCGGTCAGATCTTCCTGCCGTCGGTCAATACGGTTCTGTTCTTCGGCGTGATCTTCCTGGTGCTGAGCTTCAAGACCTCCGATGCCCTGGCGACCGCCTATGGCATTTCGGTTACCGGAGCGATGGTTGTCACTTCGATCATGGCTTTCGAATTCGTCCGGGTTCGCTGGAACTGGTCGCTGCCGATGGCGGCCGCCGTGCTGACCCCGCTGCTATTGCTGGAATTCGTCTTCCTCGGCGCCAACCTGCTGAAGATCCATGACGGCGGCTACGTTCCGGTGCTGATTGCTACGGCCTTCACCGTCATCATGTGGACCTGGCGCCGCGGTACGGCGATCCTGATGGAAAAGACGCGTCACACCGATATCCCGTTGTCGTCCTTCGTCAGTTCGATCGAGCGCAAGAGCGATCATTCGCCCGCGCATGTGGCGGGCACGGCGATCTTCCTGACCAGCGACCCGGAATCGGCACCTGCCGCGCTGCTGCACAATCTGAAGCATAACCATGTTCTGCATGACAAGAACGTCATCCTGACGATCCGCACCACCAACAAGCCGCGAGTCGCCCAGGAAGAGCGTTATTCGGTCGAAAAGGTATCCGAGCGCTTCTCGCGCGTCGAACTCCGTTTCGGCTTCATGGAATCGCAAAACGTTTCGCAGGCGCTGGCGACCTTGCGCAAGACCGGCCTGAAGTTCGACATCATGTCGACCTCTTTCTATCTTGGCCGGCGCAAACTGGTGCCGGATGCGAAATCGGGCATGCCGCATTGGCAGGACCGGCTCTACATCGCGCTCGCCAACGCCGCGACCGACCCCTCAGACTATTTCCGCCTGCCGGCCAACCGCGTGGTGGAACTGGGCTCGCACGTCATCATTTAACGCACACGCGGTCATTGCTTCTTGAAAGGCCTGGTTGATATCTGCCAGGCCTTTTGCTTTTCTATTGCGCAAGTAGAGGGTGATGATATTCAATTTAAAAGTGAATAGCTCGCTGCTTTCGGAGGGGGACACCGAAAATGCTCAAGCAGACCTTATCCATCATGCGTAACAATCCGGCGTTCTATGCGATGTTCATCATAGGTTTGGTCGCCGTTGCCGTCTTCGACGAATATTCCAAGAAATCGACTGCAACGGGCGTGATATTCTTTCTGTCGAGCCTGTTGGTCCTGAATGTGCAGAACTCCGTTCTTCGGGGCCAGAATTTCACGACGGCAACCAGAGGCAATAAGCTTCCGTTTGGTGGGTACATGTTCAGGAGTTTCGTGCTCGCCCTGTTGGCGCTCATACTGATGGTACCCGTCTTGATATTGCTTTTGCGCGGAGATGGCTCGGTTAAAGCATATATCGTGATTTGGGCGACGCTCGCATATATAGCAACGTTCTCCATTATTCTTTCGCTCTTCGGAACTTGGCTCCCGGCAAAAATTCAGGGCACGAATGCGACCATGGGAGATGCTCTACGAAGAGGTTTGGCGCGCTTCCCTTCGACGGTGCTTCTGGTGCTCCTGGGCCTAGCCATGCCTCTCGTTGCCACGTTCATAGTGGCTATGGTTGAGATGTCCTTCAGCAGCATGGAGCTGATCGTGGATGGTCATCTAAACATCTATGCCATTTCGTTGGCTTTGGCAGCCAACGCCTTTCAGGCCGTCGGCTGGACATATGTAGCAGTGTTGCTAACACGCAGGTATATGGAGGCCGAGCACATTGGGCCTTCATCCGGGGCGGAGCTACTCGCGGTCGTTAGCTAATTCTCCGGGGCGCTAGCTTGAGCACTCCCGCCACGTTGGTAACACGTGACCATCCGAATTAACCATCCATCAAGGTTAATGGGAGATTATTCCGGCTCCTGGTTTCGAGTGCCGTTTGGAGTCCGGTGTTGTCTCGTTCGCGTCATATCAGCCGAAAAATGCGGTTCCTGCCGGAGAACTGGACATCGCCAGCCGTCTTCGGACTTTGCGCTTGGCTCATTTTTCCAGCACAGGCCGCTTATGGTGATCTCGCCGGTCTGTTGGCTGGCATCGATCGGGAGGGCGCCAATTGGCGCATGGTAATGACCGATTCACCGGCCGGCTCCACGCATCAGGCCGAGCTTGCCTTTGGAAACATGAAAGCCGCTGCGGCCGTCGGTGACGGTGGTCTGGTTTTGCCCGATGGACGTCGGGTAGCATTCCAGTCCGAGCAGAAGGGCAGCGACCCGCGGCCAGATGAAGATCGCGTCAACCGGCAGGCAAAGAAGAACCGTGTGGTTGCCGTTGCGCCGATGTTGCCGCCGAAAGATTTTTCGGCCGGCTCCGTGCTGCAGCGTGACAGCATGCTGCTCCGTCCGCAGTCCTATACCGGCGAGCGCACCGCCTTCCTGAAGCCGAAGCTCGGCGGCAAGGAAATCCAGATCGCCACCGCTTTCTACAAGAAGCAGCCGGTGAAACCGGATGACGGCGTGCCGACCTATCTCGCAAACCTCGTCACCAATCAGAATGCCGATGTTCTGGCGGCGGCCTATGCCTCGCCGGCGCCTGATTATGCCCGGACATCTCCCTTCGACACCATCCTTGCAAAAGATCAGGATGGCGAAGGACGCTTCGTACCGCAGATCGGGCCGAAGGATCATTCATGGGCAGCAAATGTCCTGCCACCGTCGGTATTCTCGTCCGATGAACAGCAGTGCCTGGCAACGGGCATCTATTTCGAAGCACGTGGGGAATCTGTGAAGGGGCAGGCGGCCGTCGCTCAGGTCATTCTCAATCGGGTTCGCAATCCGGCCTATCCCAAGACTATCTGCGGCGTTGTCTACCAGAACGAGGATTGGCACAATGCCTGCCAGTTTTCCTTTGCCTGCGATAATGTCAAGGAGCGGGTGAACTCGCCGGAACACTGGCGCATTGCCCGTCAGGTCGCCATGGCGGTCACCGCTGGCAAGATCTGGCTGCCGGAAGTCGGCTCCGCCACTCATTATCATGCGGTCTATGTTCGTCCGCGCTGGGCCGCCGAAATGGTGAAGGTCGGTCGCATCGGAATGCACATTTTCTACAGGACCTATGGCGGCGGCTGGAGTTGAGCGCCCGGTTCGGCGTTATTGCCGTACGAAAGGGCGCCATTGCCTGCAAAAAGGCCACCGAAAAGCTTGGGCTGAAGAGGATTCTTCGGCTCAGTTTTCATCCGGCACGGCTTTTTCCATTTAAGGTCATGATTTAATTGGGCTAATTTATGGCTGGACAGATGACGTCTACGCCTTGACTATGCTTTTTCCAAAAACTATGTTGCGCGCGACTTCAAAACGGGCCGAAAGGTGGCGAAACCTGCTGTTCGTTTACGCGTTGACCGGGGTAATGGGATAACGCGCAACGAGAACAGGGAGGATATCACCATGGCGGATGACCGCGACGAAGGTCTGGAGCAGCGACGGGCGCAACTGGGGGCCGAACTGGCAAACAAGCGCTCGGAGATGAGAGAGGGTGAACGCGAGGAGGTTCGCGCCGAGGTGAGCCGCAAGGGCTACGCTCAGGCGATGAAGCTTTCCAGCGAGTTCATAGCCGCAATCATCGTTGGCGCTGTCCTGGGCTACGTCTTCGACCGTTTTCTTGGCACGGCGCCGTGGGGCATGATTATTCTGCTGCTTCTCGGATTTTGTGCTGGCGTACTGAATGTGCTGCGGTCTGCAGGCAAGGTGGCAACGCCGCTGCTTGATGATCGTGGGCCAGACAAGAAATGAGCGGAGGCGGCGCTATGTCGCTGCTTCCAAATAAGAGGCATCCGCTCGGTGGAGCGGGAAAATGAAAGAGAACAAGCGGTGGCAAACGATCCTACCCATCAGTTCCTGATCTTCAAGATTATCCCGATCGATATCGGCGGAATTGATTTTTCGTTCACCAATGCTTCGCTGTTCATGGTTGCTTCCGCAGTGCTGTCTGCCGGCTTCCTCTATTTCGCCGCTGCATCGCGCGGCGTCATCCCGAGCCGTTCGCAGTCGGTCGCGGAAATGGCCTATGAGTTTATCGCCTCGATGTTGAAAGAGGGGGCGGGCACAAAGGGAATGAAGTTCTTCCCGCTGGTCTTCTCGCTCTTCATGTTCGTTCTAACGGCGAACCTTCTCGGCCTTGTTCCTTACTTCTATACCGTCACCAGCCAGATCATCGTCACCCTGGCGCTGGCGTTGCTGGTCATCATGACGGTTATTCTTTATGGCTTCATCAAGCACGGTTTCGGCTTCCTGAAGATTTTTGTCCCGCAGGGTGTTCCGGGTGTTCTTTTGCCGCTGGTGGTGGCGATCGAAATCATTTCCTTCCTGTCCCGTCCGGTATCGCTCTCTGTTCGTCTTTTCGCCAACATGCTGGCTGGTCACATCACGCTTAAGGTGTTCGCAGGCTTTGTCGCCTCGCTCGGAGCCCTCGGCGCGCTTGGCATCGGTGGCGCAGTTCTTCCCCTCATCATGACCGTCGCCCTAACCGGTCTCGAGTTCCTTGTCGCCTTCCTTCAGGCTTACGTCTTTGCGGTACTGACTTGCATGTACCTCAACGATGCAGTCCATCCGGGTGGCCACTAAGGATAAAGACATTGGCGTCTAAGGGCGTCAGTCATTCACCGCACAACCATTTCAAAGGAGTTCAACATGGACGCGGAAGCAGCAAAGTTCATCGGCGCAGGTTTGGCTTGCTTTGGTATGGCCGGCACGGCTCTTGGCCTCGGCAATATCTTCGGCAGCTACCTGTCCGGCGCACTGCGCAATCCGTCTGCCGCTGACAGCCAGTTCGGCCGTCTGGTATTCGGCTTCGCCGTTACGGAAGCTTTGGGCATCTTCTCGCTGCTCGTCGCTCTCCTCCTGCTCTTCGCCGTCTGATATCAGCGGCGTCATAGATCACGGTTCGCGGTTAGCGAGCCGTGATTCTTTGTATTTGCAGACCACCTGGAGGTGAGCATGTTTGTGACCCCGGCATATGCTGACGAAGCACCGCCGGCCGCCGGAGCGGTGCACACGGAAACGGGTGCGCCGAATGAAGGCCATCACGGCGGCGTATTCCCGCCGTTCGACCATACGACCTATCCGTCACAGCTGCTTTGGCTGGTGATCACATTCGTCATCTTCTACGTGGCCATGCAGAAGATCGTCATTCCGCGTGTTGGCGGCATTCTGGAAAGCCGGCATGACCGGATTGCCCAGGATATTGAGGAAGCTTCGCGCCTGAAGGCCGAAGCCGACGCTGCTGTCGCGACCTATGAGGCCGATCTGGCCGCTGCCCGCGCCAAGGCGAACACCATTGGTGCCAGCGCCCGCGATGCCGCCAAGGTGAAAGCCGAAGCAGATCGCAAGACGATCGAGGCAAGTCTGGCTGAAAAGCTCAAGGCTGCGGAAGCTCGTATTGCCGAGATCAAGGCGAAAGCCTTCGGCGATGTCGGTGCTATCGCTGAAGAAACGGCTGGCGCTGTCGTCGAGCAGCTGGTTGGCAACGTCGCCGGCAAAGCCGACGTCGCTTCCGCCGTGGCCGCCGCATCCGCCAAGCAGGAGGGATGATCGATGTTCGCTTTAGATAACACCTTCTTCGCGTTCGTCAGCCTCATCATCTTCCTCGCCCTGATCGTTTACCTCAAGGTTCCGGGCATGATGGCAAAGTCGCTGGACGACCGTGCCGATCAGATCCGCAACGAATTGGCGGAAGCCAAGCGCCTGCGCGAAGAGGCTCAGCATTTGCTGGCCGAATATCAGCGCAAGCGTAAGGAAGCGGAAGCGGACGCAGCAAATATCGTTGCTGCTGCCGAGCGCGAAGCTGAAATGCTGACGACGGAAGCCCGGAAGAAGACCGAGGAATTCGTTGCCAACCGTACGGCTCTGTCCGAGCAGAAGATCAAGCAGGCTGAAGCCGATGCAATGAAGGCGGTTCGCTCCGCTGCCGTTGACCTGGCGATTGCAGCTGCTGAAAACGTGCTTGCCAAAAAGGCCGGCGGAAGCGTCCAGGCAGGTCTCTTCAACGATGCAGTCAATGAAGTGAAGACCAAGCTGAACTAAGCGTGTGAGAAATTGCACTTCGAGAGCCCCGCTTCGGCGGGGTTTTTTTGTTTTCATGCACTGTCCGCCATTTGACTGGCATTGCCATGCACGTCTAGATCGTTTCATGGGAAGGGGAGGCAGATGCAAACATTGCAGGGTCAAGGGCCGTTTTGCGATGGCGACGCTGTCTTGCGGCGTGCTTGCCCGTGGACGCCGAGCATTCACGCCTTGTTGGCGGCCTTGCCCGAACATGGCTTTGCCGCAGCGCCTGTGCCGATCAGCTGCGATGCTGCCTGGGAGAGAGTAAGCTATCTACCCGGTGCAACGGGCGATCTCGACAGCAACAGCGACATGTGCGCCGAAAGGGCTCTGCGATCCGCAGCCTCCCTTCTTCGCGATTATCACGACTGCTCCGCGCTGCTCCTGCCTCGTCTCGCGGGGGAGCGCCTATGGCAGCTACCGTCCAGGGAGCCTGCGGAGATCATTTGTCATGGGGATTTCGCGCCCTACAATGTCGTTCTGACCGATGGTGAGGTGACGGGTATCATCGATTTCGAGGCCGCTCATCCAGGCCCGCGTTCATGGGATCTCGCCTATGCCATCTATCGTTGGGCACCGCTGTCGTCGGATGTTGACGTGGAAGGCTTGGGCAGGTTGGACGATCAGATCCGGCGTGCACGCATCTTTGCTGACGCGTACGAAATGTCGGTTGCCGACCGCCGCGTCGTGCCGGAAACCATCGTTGCAAGGCTGGAGGCTTTGCTTGCTTTCATGGAGCACGAGGCTTCACGTGGCATCGAGCGCTATTGCCGGAACTTGCAGGATGGTCACGATCGCATCTATCGCCACGACATAGCCTATGTGCAGGAATGGTCTTTGGAGATCACAGCTGGGCTTGTTGAATGAGACCTATTGTCTCGGCCGCCTCAGACTACGTCTTTCCTGAGCGGACGGAAGCTCATCCGGTGCAGAGGGCAGGGGCCGTGCTGTTCGATGCCGGCGCGATGCTGGGCGGTGCCATAGCCGGCGTGAGCAGCAAAGCCGTAGGCGGGAAAGACGCTGCCCGCACGGGCCATCATCCGGTCGCGCGTTACCTTGGCGACGATCGAGGCGGCGGCAATCGAGAAGGAGCGCGCATCGCCTTTGACCACGGCCTTTCCGGGGCAGGCAAGGCCCGCTGGGACATCGAGACCATCGGTCAGCACGTAGCTTGCCGGCATCGCCAGCCCGCAAATGGCGCGCCGCATTGCGTCGAGGCTCGCCTTGCGGATATCTGTCGTATCGATGCGTGTCGCACTTGAAGAAGCGATGGAAACCGTCGCGGTCGCGAGGATTTCGACAAACAGCGCTTCCCGTCTGGTGGCCGTCAACTGTTTGGAATCGTTCAGCCCTTGCGGAATGCGATCGGGATCGAGAATGACGGCGGCTGCGACGACCGGCCCAGCCAGTGGCCCTCGGCCAACTTCGTCAGCGCCGGCAACCGGCCAATGCCCGGCGCGCCGGGCAATCAGCTCCAGCTCGAAGGACGGAACAATCGGCCCATCGTCGAAAAGCATGGGAGAATCGGGTGATGTGCTGCGTGGCATGCGGCGAAGCTCGCACACCACCCGATCTCCTGCAAGCCCCCGGTGGATCAGAGCGGCGAACCAGGGGGCTTTCCGGCGGGTACAGGGACAACCCGCGAGGAAATATCAGAGCAACGACAGTTGAACGCCGCTGCCGTCAGGGGGCACGAACAGGTCGTCGCGCAATGCGATGTTACGTCGGGTCAGCTCAAGCCGCCGCGTCGCCATTTCGAAGCGCCGGCTGATCTGCCAGGCATAGGGACCGGCACCTTTCATGCGTTTGCCGAAATCGGCGTCGTAATCCTTGCCGCCGCGCATCGAGCGGATCAGCGACATCACATGCCGATAACGGTCGGGATAGTGCTGCAGCAGCCAGTCGCGAAACAGCGGGCTAACCTCCAATGGCAGCCGCAGGATGACATAGCTCGCCTCCAGCGCGCCGGCCGCTTTGCCGGCATCGAGGATGCGCTCGATCTCATGATCGTTGAGGGCGGGAATGATCGGTGCCACCATGATGGCAGTGCGGATACCGGCCTCACTCAGCGCCTGGATCGCCTCCAGCCGCCGCGACGGCGTGGCGGCACGGGGCTCCATGGTGCGTGCCAGCTTTCGATCGAGCGTCGTCACGGAAAGGCCCACGCGAACGAGGTTTTTGCCGGCCATTTCCTTGAGAATGTCGATATCGCGCATGACCAGCGCCGATTTGGTGACGATGGCGACCGGATGATTGGCCTTATTCAGCACTTCGAGGATCTGGCGCATGATCCGCCACTCCTTCTCGATAGGCTGATAGGGATCGGTATTGGTGCCGATGGCGATGACGCGCGGCTTGTAGCCTGGCTTTGCGAGTTCGCGCTCCAGGAGCTTTGCCGCATCCGGTTTGGCAAACAGCTTCGCTTCGAAATCCAGCCCCGCAGACAGGCCCATATAGGCGTGTGTCGGACGGGCGAAGCAGTAGATGCAGCCGTGTTCGCAGCCACGATAGGGGTTGATGGAGCGATCGAAGGGAATGTCAGGAGATTCATTGCGGGTAATTGCGGTGCGCGGCTTTTCCACCTGCACTTCGGTCTTGAAGGGCGGAAGCTCTTCAAGTGTCTGCCAGCCATCATCGAAGCTCTCACGCTGTTGCGCCTCGAAGCGCCCGCTCGGGTTCAGACCCGCGCCGCGGCCACGCCGGCGCTCGACATCAACCCGCAGACCGGCATCTGCGATCAGGGCATTGGCAATGTCTGGCGTATTGGCAGGCGCAAATGCGGCCTGCCCTGCAAGGGACTGCTCGTTCATCGGTAGCTCCAGGGCGGTTCATGGCGCTGCATGCTGCGTCTAAGATGATTAAATTCCTATCCGACGAATGAGAACAATGCAAGAACAAAAATCGAGGACCGCTATCTTTATTCCCCGTTATTCCCGATGATCGGCGGCAGCATTCGAAGGCCTGCATCAGGCTTTTCTTAAACGTTCAAGCGTGAAGGTTAGGCGCTGGCAATAGATTGGCCGCCGCTCTATAAATGGGCAATGTTGACGGTCATCATCGAATGCCAGGATCAGGAACCCGAGCTGGCGCAGACATTGGCGGCCTTGGTGCAGGGGGCAATCGAGGGCCTCGTCTGCGACGTCGTCGTGCTTGATCACGGCTCGCAGGACGGCACCTCGCGGGTGGCGGATGCTGCAGGTTGCCGCTTCCATTCGCAGTGGGATATCAGGGATATACTGCGCTCGGCGCGAGGCGAATGGCTGCTGCTGATCGAACCCGGCGCGCGCCCGCAGGCTGGCTGGATTGATGAGATCGCGGAATATGTTTCGCTGAACAAGGTGCCGGCGCGCTTTACGGCTTCGCGCGGTTATCGCCGGCCTTTCCTGCAGCGCATAGGCCGCAGCATGCCTCCCCTCGAGTTGGGATGGCTCCTGTCCAAACCCCAGGCCATCGCGGCCGCGAGAACGGGTATGCGGCTGGCAGAATTCGCCAAGGGCCAGAAGGGCCGCAAGCTTTCGAGTGAGCTCATTCCATCATGGGTTGCGCGGGCGGCGCGATAAAGCACGCCATTCGAGATTCCATTTGTAAACCTGAAAATAGCTGCGATAATTCGTTGCATGGCGGCACCTTTCGCGTGTCGCGTTGGGCGGCCGACCATAATGATGCCGATATACGGCGGAACAGGCTAGCGGAACTCTCCTTTTCCGCCGGGATACCGGCCAAAGGAGGTGCGTTATGAAACGCACATTGCTCACCCGCCTCACAGTAATAGCCCTCGCGGCAACCGCACTCTTTTATCCCGGCGTAGCTGCTTCCCAGGCGATGCTGGCATGTGCGAAGCGAGTCGATCTTGTCGGCTTTCTCAGTGACCACCTCTCCGAAAAACTTTCAGCCGTCGGCAAGCTCGATCCGAGCACG
>NZ_JAELTU010001016.1 GCF_016429015.1 Rhizobium sp. ASV20 | reverse complement strand
CCCCCCCCCCCCCCCCCCCCCCCCCCCCCCCCCCCCCCCCCCCCCCCCCCCCCCCCCCCCCCCCCCCCCCCCCCCCCCCCCCCCCCCCCCCCCCCCCTTTTCAAGCAGAAGACGGCATACGCGATCTCGCCGATGTCTCGTGGGCTCGGAGATGTGTATAAGAGACAGCCTGTGGAAAGGGACGGATCGTATTGGCTCGGAGGCCAGCGTTTTGCCCGGCGTGACCTTTCGTTTTCGACGCGGCGCTGGTGTGCGGCGTGCCTTGCCGAGAAGGCCTATCACCGGAGTTGGTGGG
>NZ_JAELTU010001015.1 GCF_016429015.1 Rhizobium sp. ASV20 | reverse complement strand
CCCCCCCCCCCCCCCCCCCCCCCCCCCCCCCCCCCCCCCCCCCCCCCCCCCCCCCCCCCCCCCCCCCCCCCCCCCCCCCCCCCCCCCCCCCCCCCCCCTTTTCAAGCAGAAGACGGCATACGCGATCGTCGCCGATGTCTCGTGGGCTCGGAGATGTGTATAAGAGACAGGGCTGCGACCGAAGCGATGAAGGATTTCGTGGCGGCGACGCTCTGTTCCTTGCCGGCATTGAGGCCAAGCACGATGTCGGCTTCATGGGCGAGCGGGCTGTCGGTGACATTGACGACGGCGATGG
>NZ_JAELTU010001014.1 GCF_016429015.1 Rhizobium sp. ASV20 | reverse complement strand
CCCCCCCCCCCCCCCCCCCCCCCCCCCCCCCCCCCCCCCCCCCCCCCCCCCCCCCCCCCCCCCCCCCCCCCCCCCCCCCCCCCCCCCCCCCCCCCCCTTTTTCAAGCAGAAGACGGCATACGCGATCGTCGCCGATGTCTCGTGGGCTCGGAGATGTGTATAAGAGACAGGTATGGACTATCGCGGCGATCCGTCTTCGGCTCTGCTTGAGGTGCTCGATCCGGCTCAGAACTCGACCTTCATGGATCACTACCTGGAAGTCGAATACGATCTCTCGGACGTGATGTTCATCACCA
>NZ_JAELTU010001013.1 GCF_016429015.1 Rhizobium sp. ASV20 | reverse complement strand
CCCCCCCCCCCCCCCCCCCCCCCCCCCCCCCCCCCCCCCCCCCCCCCCCCCCCCCCCCCCCCCCCCCCCCCCCCCCCCCCCCCCCCCCCCCCCCCCCTTTTCAAGCAGAAGACGGCATACGCGATCTGCGCCGATGTCTCGTGGGCTCGGAGATGTGTATAAGAGACAGGCCGCGCATCGACCATTTCGACCGCTTCGTCTCCGTCATCGTCTATGTCCCGCGTGAGGAATATGATTCCGTCGTCCGCGAGAAAATCGGCAACTATCTGAAAACGGTCTATGACGGTCGCGTCTCC
>NZ_JAELTU010000145.1 GCF_016429015.1 Rhizobium sp. ASV20 | reverse complement strand
GCAAGACGGCGAATAAAGGGCCAAATTGCGCCGAAGTCGCTTCCGCCACGCAACATAATATTTCGCCAACACATAAAATGTGCGCCTCCGAATGCGATGCGGCCCGCTCTTCGAGACGATGCAAGGCTAGCGTTTGGATACTCCGCTGCTATATCATAGCCTCATGATGTCAGACCGCTTTTTTAAGATAATCGCTTGGGCCTATCTTGCGGCACTCGTTGCCGTGACCCTTGCGCATCTCAACTGGCAGGCCGCGTTCGGCAATCCATTTGACATCCTGCGCGCTGGCGCACTGTGCATCGCCGGCATGCTTGCCCGCCTTGCCTATCCGCAGTCACCTTCCTTCACCTGCCTCCTGATGATCGGCAGCGTGCTGGCGCTTTGCCTTTCGCATTTCCTCGCGAATGGCAATTACGGCTCGACACTCGACATCGTCGTCGGCATGATCAGCGGGCTTTGGGGCATCATGCTCGGATCGGCTCTGAGCAAGGTCTTGGCTTCAGCCACCAAACGAACCGCATAATCTCCCAGACGCTCATTCCTAGATAAAAGTCTTCGGCGACTGGCCCATTCGCGTGCCGCGTCGGCGTCTCGGCCTCCGATGCCGCGCGCCTGCACCTCCAGCGCTTACTCAAGTATATCCGGCGCAACCAAAGGAAGTATAGCGACCTTTTCGTCTCTCAAAATGACTATTACCAAGCCAATATTACGCACGCCTTACTACTTCTGTTGGTATATGTGGCATTCATGCAACTAAAATTTTTAAATCACGAAAATGAGAAGCTGAGAAAAATATATCATATAACTTTACAGGAATTCCTCTCTAATAGGACCAGAAGCGGGTGGGGCCCGTTTCTCCCGAGTCGGGGTATTTAAACAGGGATAGGGTTAAGGCACGTCGATTTTTCGGCGCGATTGCCTGTGCCCAATCTATATTGGATTGGAGTTTTTATGAACATCAAGAGCCTTCTTCTCGGCTCCGCTGCTGCTCTCGCAGCAGTTTCTGGCGCTCAGGCAGCTGATGCCATCGTCGCCGCTGAGCCGGAACCGCTCGAATACGTCCGTATTTGCGACGCATACGGCGCTGGTTATTTCTTCATCCCGGGCACGGAAACCTGCCTCAAGATCGGCGGCTACGTCCGTACCGAAGGCAAGTGGTACAATGCTTACAACCCGGCTGACCGCTTCGGTACGCTGTGGCACACCCGCGCTCAGCTCCATGTTGACACGGCGACCGACACTGAATACGGCCCGCTGAAGACCAACATGGTTCTGCGTTGGGACTGGCAGGATGGCGGCGCGACCGCAACGAAGATGGTATTCGCCAACATCAGCCTCGGCGGCTTCCTCGTCGGTAAGGCTGACTCGCAGTACAACTCCTACATCGGCTACGCCGGCGGCGTCATGAACGACGACGTTGTCTATGACGGCCCGTACGAGCTGAACCAGTTGACCTACAGCTACGACGCCGGCAACGGCTTCACGGCTGTCGTCTCGGTCGAAGACACCAACTCCGGCTCCGGTGCCACCGGCGTGAACGGCGAAGACAGCTCCAACCACTACCTGCCGGACGTTGTCGCAGGTGTTGGCTACAAGGCTGGCAACTTCGGCTTCAAGGTCGTCGGCGGTTACGACTCGATCGTTGAAGAAGGCGCTGTCAAGGCTCGCGTCGATGCCGACTTCGGCGTCTTCAAGGCCTTCTTGATGGGCGGCTGGAACACCAACGGCGACAAGCTCAACAAGTACGCAAGCTCGAACGGTGCTGGCCCTGCCAAGACCATCGGCTGGGGCGACTGGGCTCTCTGGACCGGCGTAACCGTTCCGATCAACAGCAAGCTGCAGGCCAACGCTCAGATTGCTTACACCGACTCCAAGATCTTCGCTGCTACCGCGAACGTCAAGTGGAACCCGGTTAAGAACCTGCAGATCACGCCGGAAGTATCCTACACCAACTGGGACTCCATCAACCAGGACCAGTGGGCCGGTATCCTGCGCTTCCAGCGCACGTTCTAAGAACTCGTTTTCGAGATCTGATCTGACTTGACCCCTGATCGGATGAGGACTGGCCCGACTTCCAGCGAAGTTGGGCCAGTCTTTCCGAGGCAGGGGTTAATCTATTTATCGATGCAAGCCGCCAGCCAGGTGAAGAACCTTGCGAACAGCAGAGCGGCGGTCGCAGCCCGCCAATTGGCGTGCCGCACCCAAATGCAGATTTCGACTGTGTACGGAAAGCGGCGCCACGGCACGAAGTCTTTCGCTTCCCGATACCAATCTCATCGACAAGCGGGATTTTTTGTCGTAGAGACAGCGCATGTCGATCACTTGCGCATACGCTTCGCGATTTTATTCGTACCGCTGCTCTCAGCGGAAGCGGGCCTGTGCGTAGTTAGAAAAGACACGACAGCAAAGACCCGACAGCCGCTAGTCTACCTGGCGGCTTTTTTGTCGCCACGGTATGACCCCAGAAGGAACTATACCGTGTTGAATTCCACCGACGATTTGCGCATCCTCGAAATCACCGCACTCACGCCGCCATCCCGGATCATCGATGAGATCCCGCGCGATCAGGCGGTGACGACCACCGTCACGGATGCGCGCAGCGCCGTCCACAATATCCTGCGCGACAAGGACGACCGGCTGATCGTCGTCATCGGCCCCTGCTCCATCCACGATCCGGCGGCAGCGCGCGAATACGCTGCGCGGCTGAAGGAGCAGCGCGACCGCTTCGCAGACGATCTCGAGATCATTATGCGAGTCTATTTTGAGAAGCCGCGCACCACGGTCGGTTGGAAGGGTCTGATCAACGATCCGCATCTCGATGGAAGCTACCGTATCGAGGAAGGCCTGCGCATCGCCCGCAAGCTGCTCGTCGACGTCAACGAGATCGGCCTGCCGGCTGGCTGCGAATATCTCGACACCATTACACCGCAATATATCTCCGACCTCGTCAGCTGGGGCGCAATCGGCGCGAGGACGACGGAGAGCCAGGTGCACCGTCAGCTGGCATCCGGCCTCTCCTGCCCTGTCGGCTTCAAGAACGGCACGAATGGCGATGTGCGGATCGCGCTCGACGCCATCGTCGCAGCATCGCAGCCGCATCATTTCCCGGCGGTGACGAAGGAAGGACTTGCAGCAATTGCTTCGACGCGCGGCAACGAGGACTGCCACATCATCCTGCGCGGTGGCAAGCAAACCAACTATGACGCTGCAAGCGTTCAGGCGACTGCAGAGCAGTCCCTCAAAGTCGGGCTAGAGCCGCGGATCATCATCGACGCCAGCCATGCAAATAGCAGCAAGAACCCCGAGAATCAGCCGCTCGTCGTGACTTCGGTCGCGGAGCAGGTTTCGGCTGGCGATCGGCGGATCAAGGGCATGATGATGGAGAGCAATCTCGTTGCCGGCCGCCAGGATCTCGTGCCCGGCAAGCCGCTGGTCTACGGCCAGAGCATTACGGATGGCTGCATCGACTGGCCGACCTCGGTCCGAACGCTTGAGGATCTGGCAAAGGCGGTACAGGCGCGGCGCCGGGCGCGCTAGACCTGCCTTCCGTCGGCAGACGGGCTCGGGTCAAACACGTCGATAATGCGCGAGGCTTAGATAGTTCTTTCTGGGCCCGCGCACATGCCACGCCTCCGCCCAAGCACCAGACGCACGAAAGAACAAACGGCCCCGATAGAGATCGGGGCCGCAATGATGGACGACGCATTGCGTTGCGGCAGCGCCGATACGGATGAATTCCGAAAGATCAGGAAAACGCACGACGAGTTCGTTGTCCACCTCATCGAGCCGATAGGTGCGACTGCTTCTCAGCGTCGCGATGCCGCTGCGCGTATCACCATGTTCTTCGAACTGGACAGGCGTTACGAACGCCTGCCCCTCAAAGGTGATCAAGGAACCGTTGAAGCGATCGATGATCCGTCGCTTCACGTCCCACGTGCCGAGGAAGGAACTCAGCCGACCGGCGCCGGCCGATCTCTCCATCAGGATGCCGCGCGCTGCGCTGTGTCGGCCGACCGGCGCGGAAGCTTCCAGCCCGGACGGGCAAAATGACAAGTATAGCCGTTAGGATAGCGCTCCAGATAATCCTGGTGCTCCGGCTCAGCCTCCCAGAAGTCGCTGACGGGAGAGACCTCGGTGACGACCTTGCCGGGCCACAGGCCGGAAGCATCGACGTCAGCAATCGTATCAAGGGCGACCTGCTTCTGCTCTTCGCTGGCGTAGAAGATCGCCGAACGATAGCTCATGCCGAGATCATTGCCCTGGCGATTAAGCGTGGACGGATCATGGATCTGGAAAAAGAATTCCAGGAGATCGCGATAGCTGATCTTCTGCGGATCGAAAATGATTTCGATCGCCTCGGCATGGGTGCCGTGGTTGCGGTAGGTGGCATTGCGAACATCGCCGCCGCTGTAACCGACGCGCGTCGAGATGACGCCGTTGTAGCGGCGGATGAGATCCTGCATGCCCCAGAAGCAGCCGCCGGCGAGAACTGCACGTTCCGTTGTCATCTTACATCCTCCACTTGGTCGATATAGGCACCATAGCCCTCTGTTTCCATGCGGTCACGCGGCACGAAGCGAAGAGAGGCGGAATTGATGCAATAGCGCAGGCCGCCGCGATCATACGGCCCATCAGGGAAAACATGGCCGAGATGGCTGTCACCATTCGCCGAACGCACCTCCGTGCGCACCATGCCATGCGAAATATCCGTGAGTTCGCTGACATTGGCGGGTTCGATCGGCTTCGTGAAGCTCGGCCAGCCGCATCCGGAATCGAATTTGTCTGCCGAGGCAAAAAGCGGCTCGCCCGAGACGATGTCCACGTAGACGCCCGGCTCCTTGTTGTAGAGATACTCGCCCGAGCCGGGGCGTTCCGTTCCGCTCTGCTGCGTCACGCGATATTGCTCGGGGGTGAGCTTGGCTACCGCCTCTGCCGTCTTGCTGTATTTGCTCATTCTTGTTCTCCTTGCCCGTCGGCGCACATTTCGAGCTTGGCCAGAGCCTGCGGGAGGAGCAAGGGACGGGCATCAAGCTCGATCAGCGCTAGAGCGTTTCGTTTATCACTCAATCGCGAAAACGCTCTATCCTATTGTTTTTACGCATTCCGTATGGAAAACCGCTGCGCACTTTTCCTGGAATTGCTCTAAGGGAATGATTGCTCGCCCAATATAGGCATGACCTGGGCGATTTGCCATATCGATCACGGGCGCGTGACGTCTCGCCTTCGCAGACGTTCAATCAGCGGCTGCGCAGGCATCGACATAAATCGCAGCCAGCGCCTCTATGCCAGCCTGATCGTCAAGATCGAATCGGGCCACAACCGGGCTATCGAGATCGATCACGCCGAGAACCCGACCATCCCGGGACAATGGCACCACCAGTTCCGACCGCGAGGCCGCATCACAGGCAATATGACCCGGAAAGGCGTGCACATCCTCGACAAGGATCGATTGCGCCTTCTCGACCGCCGTTCCGCAAACGCCACGGCCAACTGCAATGCGCACGCATGCCGGCTTGCCCTGGAACGGTCCGAGCACCAGCTCGTCGTCGGCGCGCAGGAAATAGAAACCAGCCCAATTGAGACCAGGCAGCATCTGGAAGATCAGCGCCGATGTATTGGCGGCATTAGCGATGGGGTCCGTTTCCCCGGCAAGCAGCGCCTGCAGTTGTTCCGCAAGCTCGCGGTAGAATTCGGGCTTGCTGTCGCTCTGGATCGTCTTCTCGGCAAACATCACATATCGCTTTCTTTGCGTGCTTCGCCCCTCAGGAGCGACATTAGTCCTTATCGTCGGGATCGTCGGGCGGACAAGGCCAGACGGCCGGCGCCTTCAGCCATGTCGGCAGCTTGGTGGAACCGTCTCCACAGGCCAGATTGAGCTGAGCCTGCTGAAGCCCGGTGGCATTCGACAGATCGAGACCTTCTATACGGGCCAGATACATGAAGGCGCCGCTGAAGGAGACCGGCCCCTTCATGACAGCGCCGCCCAGCGTCGCGCGGGAAAGATTGGCGAATGAGAAATTCACATCCGAGAGAATGGCCTTGTCGAAATCGGCCCGGCCGAGCTCGGCCTTCTGAAAGTCTGCGTTGGCAAGCTGAGCGCCGGCAAATTCAGCCCGCTGCAGCTCGGCATTCGCGAAGGACGCGCCGTTGACGGATGCGTTGCTGAAATCGGAACGGTATGCCTCGATCCTTTTGAAGTTCGCACCATCGGCCTTGGCATTCTTCAACCAGGCGCGCACGAGCGTCGCCTTCTCAAGGTTGGCCGACGTCAGGTTGGCATCACTGAGGTCCGTGCTATCGAAGTGGGCGCCAGCGAGATTGGCGCCGTGCAAGTCGCTGTTCTGCAGCATGATGTTTGTCTTGCTGCATTTGCTCCAATCGAGGCCGGGCGCCGCGACATTGCCGCAATCGGCGGCTCGAAGAGCATCGGTGCTGGAAGCGAGGAGAAATCCGGTGCTCAGGGCCAAAATGCCGAAACCCGTCGCGATCCCGAGCTTGCGAGCAATCACGATGCGCGACCGACGATGCAAATGTCTTTCGCCAGCCAATCGGACCGCTCGTACAGCAAGACTCATTCCATCCCTCCACTTCAGCGTCCACAGGCAATCTGGTGCCTGAGTCGGACGCACTCCCACCCCTTTTATATCGTGATTTGTATGACAAAAAGAGCCGGTTTTGCAAAAGCATATCCGAACGGCGGC
Source organism: Rhizobium sp. ASV20 (assembly GCF_016429015.1). Classification (GTDB taxonomy): domain Bacteria; phylum Pseudomonadota; class Alphaproteobacteria; order Rhizobiales; family Rhizobiaceae; genus Rhizobium. The sequence continues at coordinate 13,457 of NZ_JAELTU010000145.1, read as the reverse complement.
TGGATGCCGAGCCGGGAATCGGGAAGACGCCATGGGAGCTGGCAGATCAAGCGCCAACCATTCAAACGGTCAGGGCTTAATAGCGCGTTTTACTTGGGATTTTTCGGGAAGATCGGTGTTTAGAGCTGGTCGGAGTGGAGTGATTCGAACACTCGACCCCCACGTCCCGAACGTGGTGCGCTACCAGACTGCGCTACACTCCGTGACCAGCGGCGCTTCTATAGACCAGCCATTTTTGATGCACAAGCACCAAATTCAAAAAAAGGCTTTGATTTTTGACGAAAAAATTACAATGGCGCCTGCCTAAAAATTCAGCTGGAAACGCCGCCGGAAAACGCCGGCGTGCAAAAGACGCAACAGATCGATTAAAATCCCTCTCGAACACGCGGATGGGAATTTTCTTTTGCCGGCTTTGGCGCTAAAGCCCTTAGCGGGACAGGTGGAAAAGTCGTTGGACAGAGCGGCTTTCCGCAACCGAATGCGTGACAGAAGCTCAAGGACGAAACGATGAATATCCGCATGATCACCGCGGCGGGACTGTTGCTGGCGCTAGCCGGTTGCAGCACCACAACGACCACGACAAAGGCAGCAATCATTCCGCTGCTCGCCAAGAACCCCGTCCAGGATCGCTGGGAAGGCCAGTCAGCAGGACGCTTCTTCGCAGCATACGGACCGCCACTTTCCGATCGCGACGAAAGCGGCAACCGTGTCTACACTTGGCGCGGCGGCTACAAGAACGTCACCGTCAAGACCAAGGAAGGCAAGACGACCGGCAAGCGCTCCCTCAGCTGCAAGGCCGACATCGTCACCAACCAGAGCTACGAGATCCGTTCGGTCCGCATCCTCGGCGATCAGCCCGGCGTCAGCGGCCCCTCCTATTGCGCAGAGCTTCTGGCACCATCGCCGAAGGTTGAAAAAGCCGAAAAAGCTGACAGCACCGACTGAGGCCAAAGCTTCATCACGAGAGAATGCCAGCGGGCGGCCTGCAGGGGCCGCCTGTTTTTGTTTGTAGGGTGCGAAGCTGCGCTCGACGCCGGAAAGATCGGGCAAAGCAGGTCCTGTTTCGGAAGGCGCACGCCTAGCCTGCCGACAAGTATGTCGCCGAGTTTTGTTTCGATACGGGGAAAGCAAAAAGATGGCTGGGGCGCCAGGATTCGAACCTGGGAATGCCGGTACCAAAAACCGGTGCCTTACCGCTTGGCGACGCCCCAACAGAGGAAATGGCTTCGATATCGGCCAAATCGGCGTCTGATTAGCAAAGGTCGCTTGCCGCCACAATCACTAAGTTATGCGTGAACGCATATTTCTGTGTGCTTTTTTGGCCGCTATGATAGGTCTTGCTGCACTGCAATCCGAAAGAGGAGGCCCGATGAGCCAGTTTCGCGCGCGCCCGCCGGCCGTTCCTACCGTGCTTCTCGATGACGCCGCCGTGCGCATTACGCGCTGGGATTTCGAACCGGGCGCCGACACGGGGCATCATGTCCACGGCCTCGGCTATGTCGTCGTGCCGATGACGGATTGTCAGTTCCTGCTGGAAGAGCCGGGTGGCAGCCGTCGTGTCGATATCGCCAAGGGTGCCGCTTATCGGCGCGAAGCCGGCGTCGAGCACAATGTCGTCAACGCCGGCTCCGAGCCGATGTCCTTTATCGAAATCGAATACAAGCAATCATGAGCACGCCTGACTTCGACCTTGCCTTCGAGCCGGCCTATGGCCGCGCCGTCCCCGTTGCGCCCGGCATCGAGCGCATGACGGTGAACAATCCGAGCGCCTTTACCTTTCACGGAACAAATAGCTACATCGTTGGTGGCTCGTCGGTGGCGGTCATCGATCCCGGCCCGGAAAACGAGGCGCATTTCGCCGCCATGATCGAGGCACTGAAAGGCCGCGAAGTCACCCATATCTTCGTCAGCCACACTCACCGAGATCACTCGCCGCTCGCCAAGCGGCTGAAGGAGGCGACCGGCGCACTGACCGTCGGCGAAGGGCCGCATCGCTCTGCCCGCCCGCTGCATCAAGGCGAAGTCAATCCCTTTGCCGAAAGCTCCGATATGGAATTTCAACCGGATATCGTGCTTGGCAACGGGCAAAGCATCTCCGGGGACGGCTGGCAGATGACGGCGCTACTGACGCCGGGGCACGCGGCCAACCACGCCTGCTTCGCGCTCGACGGCACCGGCGTCCTCTTCTCCGCCGACCATGTCATGGCCTGGGCGACCTCGATCGTCGCGCCACCGGATGGCTCGATGGCCGATTACATGGCCTCGCTGGAGAGGCTTCTGGCCCGCGAGGATCGCCTGTTCCTGCCGGGCCATGGTGGACCGGTCAAGGAGCCAGCCTCCTTCATGCGCGGCCTCAGAACCCATCGCCGCATGCGCGAACGCGCCGTTCTGGAGCGCATCAAGGCCGGTGACCGCCTGATCCCCGACATGGTGAAGGCCATCTATCGCGACACCGACCCGCGCCTGCACGGCGCGGCGGCACTTTCGGTACTGGCGCATCTGGAAGACCTGGTCGAGAAAGGCCGCGTCGAAACAGATGGTCCTCCGGCGCTGGCTGGAACATACCAGCCCCTCTGAGAAGGCTCAGCTTCCCGCTATACCCAGCAACTCGGCATCAAGCGCTTTCAGAAAGCTGTCCGCCGCATCGGCACTGACACCAAGATCATTCTGGCCATAGCGGGAGGCGACGCGAACATCGACGAGCGTCGTCTCAGCCTCCTCGCGGATCCGGATCAACACATCGCACGGCAGACCAAAAATGCGCGTGCGCATCTCTCCCTGCAAGATGACATCGGTGTTCTGGCGAATGAGATCGGCGACGCCGTCGCGGAAGGGACGCGGTGTCGGCACGGGGATGAAATCCGGGACGTCACCGACGGCGGTATCATTCTGTGTCGGCGCAGTGTGTTGAAGGCGGGTGCGGCGTTTGGCCTTCACAGCGCCGTTCGGATCGGCCACATCAGCCCCCTCAGCCTTGACGATGGTGATGTGACTATCCCTCGCAACCTTGCGCACTGCCTCCAGCACACGGTCGGCCGCTCCTTCATAGCGGCGGCTGATAAGGGCCGGATAGGCATCGAACTGCGCTTCACGCTCCCCCTGCGTGACCAAATGGCGCGGCGGCAGCCAGATCTGCCGGGCATCGGGCGGCGCCAGCCATGCCGGCGGATCAGTAAGATCGGTCGAAACCTCGTAGATCGGCGGGCGGCTCCAGTACCGCTCGGCGCCGAAGCCGAAAATGGCAAGCGGCAGGGCGGCGTAGACGATTGCCTTGACGGCGGAAACGCCGCCGAAGGCAGCGCTTTGCCAAAGCTGGGCAAGACCGATGGCCGCCAGCAGCAGCGCAACGGCCGCACACGCCGCCGAGATCAGCATCAGCAGCACGAAATAAGGCATTTCCAGCGGCCCGAAGCGATGGCCAATCAGCGTCACTCCGCAGAGCACCAGAGCAAAAGCGGCAACGAGACGCGCGGCGCGGGCAGCATGTGAAACGGGACGGTCGAAACGAATGGTCATCAAGGGCTCGTCGGCGCGTCGGATCGGAAGCCGGATGCACCGAATCCCGGACAGGTGATCCCTGTTTAAAGCAGGAAATGATGAAAATAAATCTTAAGTCATGCCATGTGCGAGCGCTGCCTTGTCAAAATCGAAACCGCCGATAGATACCTCCAAAATGTGAGTGCTTGCTTAAATTCCCTAAAAAGGCCATTCTTAAGCGTTTTATCGAGGCTTTGAAGGGACTTGATGAGATGGAACGGATGCTTTCTCAAGACATCGCCGCCCAGCCGCTACCGAATGCGGCCATTGCCGCGGCGGACGCTACAGACCCGATCCTGCCGCTTGAGCTTCTGGAACTGGAGCTCTCTCTCGAAGGCTTTTCCGGTGGTGAGCCTTCCTTCTGCGAAGCTGTTCGGCAAGCTGCATCCGCCGTGCATGGCGACTTCCTGTTCGATCTTCCCGCCACGGGACTGATCTCCGATTGCCGCCGCCTGGCGGTCATCCGGATCCCGGAAGGGGATGCGGCGATGCGCACGCTTTTGGCGGCGCTGGACGAAGACGGCGCCGAAATCAGGTTGTTGCAGCCGGATGAGGAAACGGAACACCTGCTGCGATTCGCCGATGCCTTCGTGAACCTGCTGCAGCGGCTGCCGGGAAAAACGAGAGAAGACGCGTAGAGTATTTCCGCCCTGACGCATTCTTGATGGAAGGCGACTGCGCAGTTTTTCCGGAGCTCTTGTCAGCATCCCAGCCTGCGGCGATGACAAGCCTTTCGCGCCATGACGCGCGGCGCTATAATTCGTCTTTGCATATCTGCATTCGGGACATCACGTCATGCGTATCACCGCTTCCATCCTCTCTCTCCTCGCCATCGCCTTCGTGCTTTCGTCGTGCCAGACGGCCGAAGAAATTCGAGCGGCCGACGAGGCCAGATGCGGCGGTTACGGTTTCCGGCGCGGCAGCGAAAACTTCGCAAATTGCCTGATGAACCAGGACCTTAGCCGACGCGCCGATCAGCGGGCTTTCATGGAAAGCAACGATGATTTCTTCTGGGGCCCGACCGTCGTCGTCGGAGGTCCGGGATACTACTATCATCGCGGCTACTGGCGCCGCTGACGATCGCTGGAGCGGTTCAGCTCTTCGAGATGTACCCGAGAACGATATCGGCGTGGTTACGCGCGCGCCTTGATCGCCGCCTGTGCCGCCGCAAGTCGCGCAATCGGCACGCGGAAGGGCGAGCACGACACATAATCCAGCCCTATATCCTCGCAGAAATGGATCGAGGCAGGATCGCCGCCATGCTCGCCGCAAATCCCCAACTTCATGTCGTTGCGCGTGCGGCGGCCGCGCTCGGCGGCAATGCGGATCAGCTCCCCTACCCCATCGAAATCGAGCGAGATGAACGGGTCGTGCTCGATGATGCCCTTGCGCTGATAGGTCGGGATGAAAGCGGCAGCATCGTCGCGCGATATGCCGAAGGTCGTCTGCGTGAGGTCGTTGGTGCCGAAGGAGAAGAATTCGGCCGCCTCGGCGATGATGTGGGCGCGCAAGGCGGCACGCGGCAGCTCGATCATCGTGCCGACGAGATAATCGATCTTCATCTTCGCTTCGGTCATGACCGCGCGTGCGACTTCGTCGATCCGGGCCTTGACATAGTCCAGCTCCGAACGCAGGCCGACGAGCGGCACCATGATCTCGGGCACGACCGGAGCGCCGGTTTCTCTTGCGCCCAAGACCGCCGCCTCGAAGATCGCGCGCGCCTGCATCTCGACAATCTCCGGGTAGGAAATCGCCAGCCGACAACCGCGATGGCCAAGCATCGGGTTGAATTCGTGCAAGGCGTCGACGCGTTGGCGCAGCATGGCCGGCTCCATGCCCATGCTGCCGGCAACCTCGGCAATCTCCTCGTCCGTCTTCGGCAGGAACTCGTGCAAAGGCGGATCGAGCAGGCGGATGGTGACGGGCAGGCCGTGCATGATGGTGAACAAGGCGGTGAAGTCGAGCCGCTGCATCGGCATCAGCTTGGCAAGAGCCGTTCGGCGACCCTCCTCGTTTTCGGCTAGGATCATCTCGCGCATCACATGGATGCGGTCGCCCTCGAAAAACATGTGTTCGGTGCGGCAAAGCCCGATACCTTCGGCGCCGAAGGAGCGCGCCGCCCGCGCGTCTGCCGGCGTATCCGCGTTGGTGCGCACCGTCATGCGGCGGGAACGGTCGGCCCAGACCATGATGCGTCCGAAATCGCCTGACAGCTCAGGCTGAATCATCGGCACTTCGCCTTTCAGCACCTGGCCGGTCGAGCCGTCGATGGTGATGATATCGCCCTTGGTCAGGGTGACGCCAATGCCGATCAGTTTTTCGTTGCGCATGTCGATGCGCATCGTTCCGGCGCCGACGACGCACGGAATACCCATGCCGCGGGCAACCACGGCCGCGTGGCTGGTCATGCCGCCACGCGTCGTCAGGATCGCCTCGGCCGTATGCATGCCGTGAATGTCTTCCGGGCTGGTTTCGATGCGCACGAGGATGGCTTTGCGACCCTCTTCTTCCGCAATGATCGCTTCCTCCGCGGTGAAGACGATCTCTCCGGTGGCGGCGCCCGGCGAAGCTGGCAGGCCAGAGCCTATGACCTCGCGGCGCACGCGCGGATCGATGGTTGGGTGCAGCAGCTGATCGAGCGTCATTGGATCGATGCGGGCCACGGCTTCGTCTTCGGTGATGACCCCTTCGTCGACCATATCGACAGCAATCTTCATCGCCGCCTTGGTGGTTCGCTTCCCGGATCGCGTCTGCAGCATCCAGAGCTTGCCGCGCTCGATGGTGAACTCCAGATCCTGGACGTCGCGATAATGTGCTTCCAATTGCGCACAGATATTCCGGAACTCCGCAAAGGCTTCCGGCATCAGCTTCTCCATCGACGGCCGCTCGTAGCCAGACGCGATGCGGGCGACTTCGGTGATGCTTTGGGGCGTGCGAATACCGGCGACGACATCCTCACCCTGCGCGTTGACGAGGAATTCGCCGTAAAGCTCCTTCTCGCCCGTCGACGGGTTGCGGGTGAAGGCGACGCCGGTTGCCGAGGAATTGCCGAGGTTGCCGAAGACCATCGCCTGAATGTTGACGGCGGTGCCCCAGGCCTCCGGAATATTGTGCAGGTGACGATAGGTGACGGCGCGCGCATTCATCCAGCTGGAAAAGACAGCGGAGACGGCGCCCCAGAGCTGCACTTCGGGATCCTGCGGAAAGGCTTCGCCCAATTCCTCCTCGATCACGGACTTGTAGATCGAAACGACGTGCTGCCATTCGACCGCAGTCAGGTCGGTATCGAACTCATGGCCGAACCGGGCCTTTTCGTCCTCAAGTATTTCCTCGAAAATCTCGTTGTCGAGACCCATGACCACATCGGCATACATCTGGATGAAGCGACGGTAGCTGTCCCAGGCGAAACGAGCGTCGCCTGCATCGTGGCCGAGTGCCTGCACCGTCGTATCATTGAGGCCCAGGTTGAGAACGGTATCCATCATGCCGGGCATGGACGCACGACCGCCGGAGCGCACGGAGACCAGCAGCGGTCGCTCGGTATCGCCGAACTTGCGCCCGGTAACGGCCTCCATCTGCTTCAGGCCCTGCATGACCTGCGGCTTCAGCTCGTCGGAAACCTTTCGGCCATTTTTATAGTAGGAAGTGCAGGCGTCACAGACGATCGTCAGGCCGGGTGGGACCGGCAGGCCAAGATTGCACATCTCGGCAAGATTCGCGCCCTTGCCGCCGAGCCTCTCAAAGTCTCCAGCGCCACCCTCGGCCTTGCCGTCGCCGAATGTATAGACCCACTTCGTCATTGTCTCGTCCAACTCCCGAGGCTGAACTTAATTCATTGAGCGGCAAATGAAAATCAGCAAATATGGCAAAATGTTGCGCCGCACAAAAAATACGAGGCGAACCACGGAAAATACGAACAGATCGGCAGATTTCTCTTCATTGCCGATCGATTCGCAGCTAGCTATCGCTGATGCAATTTTTGAGAGCACTATTCAAAAAACCAGCAAATGAGCCTGCAGCCGATTCGATCCCGTCCTATCGGATCTATACGCGCGAGTTCGATAAAATCCTCAAGGCCAGCCAGCTGGACGAAGTTCTGGGACCAATCTCAATTGAGCACGCCACAACGCTAGACGCGGCTTGGCAACGATATCAAGGCGCTCTCCTTGATTGGCGCATGGAATGCAGTCTCGCCGCCCTAGAGGCTTCGCGGCTCGTGCGGATTCAAACCACGGCGCAGATGCGCGCCGACACTGTGGTTTCAATCCTAGTCGACCATTCCGGCTCGATGAGAGGGCAATCGATATTGCTGGCGGCAGCGACAATAGATGTCGCTACTGATTTTCTGGTGCATCTCGGCTGCAAAGTGGAAGTTCTCGGTTTTACAACAACTTCTTGGAAGGGCGGACAATCGCGAAAACACTGGCTTTCCGGACGCCCACGACGAGCTAAGCCCGGACGACTCTGCGACCTTCTCCATATCATTTACCGAGCAGCAGACAGCAGTGCTCCGCATGCTGGATACCTTAAGCCGATGCTGAGGCCAGATTTGCTGAAGGAGAATATTGATGGCGAAGCGCTACAATGGGCCGCAAAGCGATTATATGCGCGGCCCGAAACACGTAAGCTACTGTTGGTTATTTCCGACGGTGCCCCGGTAGATGACTCCACACTTAACGAAAATGACCCTCTTTTCTTATCAAGACATCTAACCGAAGTCATTGGAACCATTGAAACAGAGTCCGTTATCCAACTGGCTGCCATAGGCATAAACTATAGCGTGAATCGCTATTATCGCATCGCCGAAGAAATCGAACTTCCCCAAGATCTAGGTGTGTCTACGCTTCATTTTCTGCAGCGCTTGCTGCTGAACAACGAGCCCCAGAAACCAGACTAAGCCAGCGTTTCCCGCCGAGCCAGGATCTTGTCTATCCGCATGCCATCGAGGTCGACGATCTCGAAGTGCCAGCCGTCGAAGATGAAGCTTTCGCCCACTTCAGGCAGATGGCCGAGATGGTAGAGCGCGAAGCCTGCGAGCGTGTGGAAATTCATGTCTTCCTCACCCTCACGCAGGCCGAGCCTCGCAAAGGCGTCATAGACCGGCATCATGCCTTCCATCAGCAACGAGCCGTCGGCGCGCTCGACGACGTCGGGTGCTTCATTTTCCATATCGGGGAGATCGCCGGCAATCGCCTCCAGCAGATCCGTCTGGGTGACGATGCCTTCGAGGCTGCCATACTCGTCGATGACCATGGCCAGGCGGACAGGCGCGCGCTTGAAGTTTTCAAGCACCTTGAAGACGGCGGTGGATTCGTGGACGACAAGCGGCTGGCGAATGACGGCCATCGGATTGAGGGGTTCGCCGTTCAAAAGCTGATCGAGGAGATCCTTTTTCAGGATCATGCCGAGCGGCTCGTCGATCGATCCGCGGGCGACCAGAAGCTGCTCGAAGCGGCTTTCGCGAATGGTCTTGTGTATTTCCTCCGGCGGATCATCGGCATCGATCCAATCGACCTCAAGCCGCGGCGTCATGATGTTGGAGACATCGCGGTTGCCGATATTGAAGACGCGTTCGACAAGATCCTGTTGCGCCTGCTCCAAAAGGCCAGCTTCCTGGCTTTCGGCAATCAAGAGCTTGATCTCGGCCGGCGAATGCAGTGAGCCCTCGCCGGCGCCGGGCCGCAGCCCGAAAAGCCGCAGGACGAGATTGCCAAGGCCGTTGAGCACGGTGATCGCCGGACGCAGCAGGAAGAGGAAAAGGCCGAGCGGCCGCACCACGCCCAGAGCCGTACCCTCGCTGCGCTGCAAGGCAAGGCTCTTCGGCGCGAGTTCGCCGAGGACGATATGGAGAGCGGTGATGATGATGAAGGAAATGGCGACGGCGATCGCATGAGAGCTTGCCGCGGCCCATGCGCCGGGAAGAAAATCGAGAAGTGGCTCAAGGAGATGAGCGAGTGCGGGTTCGCCGACCCAACCAAGTGCGAGCGACGAAATCGTGATACCGAGCTGCGTGGCCGCCAGATTGGCGTCGAGGTTGTCGACCGCCTTCTGTAGCGACTTGGCGTTCATTCGTCCCTCGGCGACCAGTTCCGTCACACGGCTGCGGCGAACGGAAACCAGAGAAAACTCCGCCGCAACGAAAAAGCCGTTGGCGGCAACGAGCAGCAGCACGGCAAGTATTCCGAGGAAATCGAAAATACCGCCACCAGATCCAGACATACTTCCCTTCCGGGCGGATTAGCGCCACCTGTTGTTGATCGGAAACGAAACTATCACGCTTTCCGGCTGTGCGGCAGCCGAGGCGGCAATTTCTTGTCTATATCAGAACAGTTTTCTTTCCCGACGGACAGCTCTCAGGCGATCTCGCGCAACCGCTCAGCGGTCTGGAGATCGACGGAGACGAGTTGCGATACGCCCTGTTCGGCCATCGTCACGCCGAAGAGGCGATCCATGCGAGCCATGGTGATGGGATTGTGGGTGATGACCACGAACCGCGTCTCGGTCGAGGCAGCCATCTCGTCCATCAGATTGCAATAGCGTTCAACGTTATGGTCATCGAGCGGCGCGTCCACTTCGTCCAGAACGCAGATCGGCGCAGGGTTGGTAAGGAACACTGCGAAGATCAGCGCCATCGCCGTCAGCGCTTGCTCGCCGCCGGAAAGCAGCGTCATGGTCTGCGGCTTCTTGCCTGGCGGCCGGGCGAGGATTTCGAGGCCGGCCTCCAGCGGATCGTCCGACTCGATAAGCTGCAGCTCGGCCGTGCCGCCACCGAAAAGATGGGTGAACAGCCGTTGGAACTGCGCGTTGACGATGTCGAAGGCGACGATCAGGCGTTCACGACCTTCGCGATTGAGGCTCTGGATCGCGCCGCGCAGCTTCCTGATGGCGTCGATGACGTCGTCGCGCTCCTTGATCAGCGCCTGCAGCCGCTCGGTCAGCTCCTTGCTTTCTTCCTCGGCACGCAGATTGACGGCGCCAAGGCGCTCGCGCTCTATCTTCAGCCGCTCCAGCTCGCGCTCGACCTCGCGCAGATCCGGTATATTCTGCGATGTCGAAAGGCCGGTCAGGCGCATCGCTTCATGCGGCTCGACATTCAGCGCCTGCCGAATGCGTAGCTCGCTTTCCTGCCGCCGCTCCCGTGCCGAGACCAGACGCTCTTCGACACGGCCGCGCTTTTCGCGGCTTTCGGCAAGCTCGGAAAGCGCCGTTGCCGCGTGACGATCGGCTTCGCGCTGAACGACTTCCGCCTCGGCAAGACGGTCAGCGGCCAAGCGGCGGCCCTCGTCAGCCTTCTGCAGCTCATTCATCAACGTACGGCGCTTGTCGTCGAACTCATCTGGCGCCAGGTCGAGCTCGGAAGCTTCGTCGCGCGCTTCCTCTTCGCGGTCGCGCAGGGTCTGGATGTGCTCTTCGGCGCTGATCGCGCGCTGCCGCCATGTATCCCGCTCCTGACGGATCGCGAGGATGCGGCGCTGCCGCGCCTCGTTTTCCCGGTTCAGTCCCTCGTGGCGGGCACGGGCCTCGGCAAGAGAGCCACGATCCGTCGCGACTTCCGCCTGCTGCGCCTGCAGTTTCAAATCGATGCCTGCGAGATCCGTCGCATCTTCCAGCTCGATCCGGACATTCTCGTCCTGCATCGTCACGTCTTCCAGCTGCTCGTGTAGCCCGCTGACCGCCTCCGCGATCACATCGCGACGGCGGATCAGGTCGCCGGATGCGCGTTCGGCTGCCGCCAAAACGTCCCGCGCTTCCGCGAGGTTGCGGGCTGCAAGCCGGTTGGCATCGCGGGCAGCCGCCAAGCGCCCTTCCTCCGCCCGGATCGCCTCGGCGGCGGCAGACAGGCGCTCTTCCGCTTCCATCTGCACGTCGCGTGCAAGCTCAGCCTCGGCCTCCAGCTCCGAGAGGCGGTTTTTCTGCGCCAAACGCAGCGCAGCCGCACTTGGAGCGTCCGCGCCGGTCACATGGCCATCCCACCGGAAAACCGCGCCATCCTTCGTCACCAGCCGCTGGCCCGGTTTCAACGTCGACATCAGTCGCAGCGCATCGTCTGCAGCCGTGATACCAATCTGGCGAAGACGCCGGGTCAGCGCCGCGGGCGCGCCGACATGCGTAATGAGCGGGACCACGCCTTCCGGCAAGGCCGGATCGGTCGCGCCGCTGCCATTGTCGGACCAATAGACCGGCGCCTGCGGATTGAGCGGGGATTCCAGATCGTCGCCGATCGCTGCACCGAGCGCTGTCTCATAGCCGCGGTCGACACGCAATTCCTCGGCAACGGGCGAGAATGCGCCTGACGTGGCGCCCGCTGCCAGCATCTTGGAAATGGTGCGCGCTTCCGTTTCGAGCGCGTTCAGCCGTGAGCGCGCCTGCTCGACCGGGCCGCGCGACAGGGCTTCGGTTTCCCGGGCTTTGGAGAGAGCTACCTCGACAAGCTGGATAGCTGCTTCCGCATCAGCGACAACACCCTCCGCCGTCTCGACCATGTCGCGCTTCTCGCCCGGGTCCGGCAGCTCGGCCATCTTTTCGTCGATGACAGAAAGCTCACGGTTGGCCTCATCGACCTGACGCTCGAGCCTCATCTTGCGGTCGGCCAGATCGCGAATGGCGCGCTCGAGCTGATTGCGAGCAGCAGCAGCCTCGGCACGCTCTGCGGTCAGTGCGGAAAAAATGCGCTCGCTATCGGCGAGCTTTGCAGCCGCCTCCTCGAACACGCCGCGCGTTTCCTCGGCAAGCCGGCCGGAATCGGCGAGAATATCGGCGAGATCGGCCTCCTCGGCATCGAGCTTGGCCAGAATGGACGCATTATCGGCGACGAGACGTTCCTCACGACGGATATCTTCGCCCAGCTGCGCCAACCGCCGGGTCAGCTCGTCACGCCGGCGCAGGATGCGGTTGGCATCCTCTTCCAGCTGATTGCGAGCAAACTGGAGGCGCTGCAGGGCGGCGGCGGCCTTTGCCTCTTCGTCGCGCAATTCCGGCAGCTTGAAGCTGGCGATACCCTGCGCCTTGGCCGCCTCCATCTGGATCTGCGCCTTTTCCGCGACCAGAACGGTTGCCTGGTTGAGCGCGCTATCCGCCTCGGCCTCTGCCTCCTTGGCCTGCACCCAGCGGATATGCAACAGCATCGCTTCGCGGGCGCGAATATCGGCCGAGAGCATCTTGAAACGATTGGCTTGGCGCGCCTGACGCTTCAGGCTTTCGATCTGACTTTCGAGTTGCGATGTCACATCATCCAGCCGCTCGAGATTGCTTTCCGCGGCGCGCAGGCGAAGCTCAGCCTCATGACGGCGAGAATGCAGGCCGGAAATGCCAGCCGCCTCTTCCAGGAGCTGGCGTCGAGCCTGTGGCTTTGCCTGGATCAGCTCGCCGATACGCCCCTGTCCGACCATGGATGGGGAGCGCGCGCCGGTGGAAGCATCAGCGAAGAGCAGCTGCACATCCTTGGCGCGCGCTTCCTTGCCGTTAATACGATAGACCGAACCCTGTTCGCGCTCGATGCGGCGCGTCACCTGGATTTCGTCGCTGTCGTTGAAGGCGGCAGGCGCCGTACGGTCACTATTGTCGAGGTAAAGGCCGACTTCGGCCGTGTTGCGTGCCGGGCGATTGCCCGATCCTGAAAAGATGACGTCGTCCATACCCGACGCACGCATGTTCTTGTAGGAATTTTCGCCCATCACCCAGCGCAGGGCTTCGACAAGATTCGACTTGCCGCAACCGTTCGGGCCGACCACGCCGGTCAGGCCGCGCTCGATGACGAATTCTCCCGGCTCTACAAAGGATTTGAAACCGACGAGTCTAAGCTTGTTGAACTTCATCGGCTGATCTCCACCCTCCCCTTGACGGAGAGGGCCGGACCAAAGGCTCGGTGTGGGATGATCATGCGTTCACCCCAACCCTCGCGACCTCCCCCTTCAAGGGAG
>NZ_JAELTU010001012.1 GCF_016429015.1 Rhizobium sp. ASV20 | reverse complement strand
CCCCCCCCCCCCCCCCCCCCCCCCCCCCCCCCCCCCCCCCCCCCCCCCCCCCCCCCCCCCCCCCCCCCCCCCCCCCCCCCCCCCCCCCCCCCCCCCCCCCCTTTTCAAGCAGAAGACGGCATACGCGCTCTTCGCCGATGTCTCGTGGGCTCGGAGATGTGTATAAGAGACAGGCCATGGACGATCTGGGCCTGCTCGGTCAGGACCTTGGCGTGAAGAAAGCGGGAATTCTGCCATATCTCGCCTTGGTTGGCGGCCTCGCCATCGTGCTGATCGCCAACTGGGTATTTCAATTGCCGG
>NZ_JAELTU010001011.1 GCF_016429015.1 Rhizobium sp. ASV20 | reverse complement strand
GGCAGAGCCTGCTGCTCGATTGCGGACCTGGCATTGCATGTGCGCTGATCGGCACCGATGCGAAGGCCGGCATCGACGGCATAGCCATCAGTCATCTGCATCCAGACCATGTGCTCGATCTCATCCCTGTCTCTTATACACATCTCCGAGCCCACGAGACATCGGCGAAGATCGCGTATGCCGTCTTCGGCTTGAAAAAGGGGGGGGGGGGGGGGGGGGGGGGGGGGGGGGGGGGGGGGGGGGGGGGGGGGGGGGGGGGGGGGGGGGGGGGGGGGGGGGGGGGGGGGGGGGGGGGGGGGGG
>NZ_JAELTU010000144.1 GCF_016429015.1 Rhizobium sp. ASV20 | reverse complement strand
GCTGGAAAAATTGCGCAGCGATGCGATTGCAGGCGGCTCCGGCTTCAAACTGGACGCGGAGATCCGGGCGCCGGACAACGGAAAGAGGTGGATCAGAATATTCGCCACTGTTGAGCGCCGAAATGGCGAACCGCTCGGGCTCTTCGGTATCAAACAGGATATTACCGAAGAAAAAGCTGCCTTCGAGCATATCCGACATCTTGCCGAGCATGATGTTATGACCGGTCTTGCCAATCGCACGCAGTTTCAGGTGCAGCTTGCCAGGATCTGTCAAGCAGGGGGATCCGGGGGAGCCTTGATGCTTGTTGACCTCGACCAGTTCAAGCAGATCAACGATACGCTTGGGCATGGTGTCGGGGACGAATGCCTGATCGAGTTTACCCGGCGACTGACGGCAACATGCCAATCCGCAGACCTGATCGCCCGTATCGGCGGCGACGAATTTGCCGTCCTCTTCGGCGCCGCCGTCGATCGGCAAACGATCGAGCGCGTCGCTCAGCGCTTGGTCGACACGGCAAAGGCACCGATGAACTGCTCCGGGCCCAGTTTTAATGTCGGCGCTTCGGTTGGATTCGCCTTCGCCCAGGGAGAGACGCCGGCCGCACTCTTCACGAAAGCCGACCAAGCACTCTATGCTGCAAAAGCAAACGGCGGCGGCACATTCCAGGGGTGACGTTGGATCGTTTCGATCTCAACCATTTACGCCTGGTTGATCATTCGTAGGCCAATGCATCCATGAGGCAGGCAAAACTGCACCCGGCTCATTATATTATGGGGATAGATGGATCGCTGTCGCAATGCGCCCACGTTCCTCATTATGATCTCTATCTTTCAGCGAATCGCCAAGGTGTCTATTTAAGGGCTTCAAGCGATCCCGTTTGAGTGATCTGACACAATGGAGTTCTTTATGGCCGACATCCGCTCACCAATATCTGGGGTCATCCCCAAGATTTCCATCGTGGGCGTTGGCGGCGGCGGCGGTAACGCCATCAACAACATGATCACCGAGGAGCTTCAAGGCGTCGAATTCATTGCGGCGAACACGGATGCACAAGCGCTTTCGACGTCGAAAGCGGCAAGGCGCATTCAACTTGGGGCACAGGTCACTGAGGGCCTTGGCGCAGGATCCCTGCCTGAAATCGGGCGGGCCGCGGCCGAGGAAACCATAGATGAGATCATGGATCACCTCCACGGAACCCACATGTGCTTCATTACCGCCGGCATGGGCGGCGGCACGGGAACAGGAGCAGCTCCGGTTATCGCCAAGGTCGCACGCCAAGCCGGAATTCTAACGGTAGGCGTCGTCACCAAGCCGTTCACCTTCGAAGGCAATCGTCGCATGCGCACGGCCGAAGAAGGGATCGAACGGCTCCGCGAAAGCGCCGATACCGTTATCGTCATTCCCAATCAGAACCTGTTTCGCATCGCCGACGCCACAACCACCTTCACCAATGCGTTCATGACCGCCGACCGTGTGCTTTATGCCGGCGTGAGCTGCATCACGGATCTGATCGTCAAGGAAGGCCTCATCAACCTCGACTTCGCCGACGTCAAGACCGTCATGCGCGGCATGGGTCGCGCAATGATGGGGACGGGCGAAGCATCGGGCCCCGGCCGCGCGCTGAAAGCGGCAGAGGCCGCCGTTGCCAACCCGCTTCTGGACGACATGAGCATGAAGGGCGCAAGAGGCGTCCTGATCTCCATTTCCGGCGGGACTGACATGACGCTGTTCGAGGTGGATGAGGCTGCCAGCCGCATACGCGACGAGGTTCTCGATGATGCCGACATCGTCGTCGGAGCGATCTTCGATCGCAACCTCGATGGTGTGTTCAGGGTGTCGGTCGTTGCAACCGGCCTCGATCGTCCCGTTGCATTCGGCGGCCAATCCGAGCGCGTCGGCGCGGATTGGCAATAGGAAATACTCCCGGAAGAGACGACAAAGGCGGGATCGTAACAAATCCCGCCTCTATTCCTGCGAACACAAAATGACCGCTTCGCATGGAGAGTACGATGCCGTGCAGACGCGGCATCGCTCATCAGCCATTTATGATCCTACTTGGCGATCGGGGCGTAGGCGCCATTGCTCCAACGGTTGATGTCGTAACTGGCGTTCTTCAGGTCGCCCTTTTCATCAAAAGTCACCGTTCCGACCACGGTGTCGATCGGCTTGCCGTCTTTCAGGGCCGCGGCAACCTTGGTCGGGTCATCCGAGCCTGCACGTTCGATACCCTGAGCGAATGCCTGGATCACGGCATAGGAGAACAGGGTGAAACCTTCCGGCTTGAAGCCGCCGGCCTGGATCTTCGCGACCGCTTCCTTCGCCTCGGGCTTTGACTGCGGATCAGACGGGAAGACGAACAGCGTGCCTTCTCCTGCCGGGCCCGCCACCTGCCAGAATTCCGGCGAGGCAATGGAATCGGGCATGATCAGCTGGAACTTGTAGCTCGCTTCTGCAGACTGGCGCAGGATCAGGCCGGCCTCCGGATGGTAGCCGCCGAAATAGACGACATCGACCTTTGCGTTCTTCAGCTTCGTGACGAGGGCGTTGTAGTCCTTTTCGCCGGGGTTGATGCCCTCATACATGATTTCCTTGAGCCCGGCCTTGTTCATGGTGGCGCGGACGGCATCGGCAACGCCCTGCCCATAGGCGGTCTTGTCGTGCAGAATCGCGACGTTCTTGCCGGCATATTGCTTTGCGATCCATGGGCCGATGAAGGCGCCCTGGGCGTCGTCACGCGTGTAGAGGCGCATGATATTGGTCCAGCCCTTGGCGGCGGCCTGATCGGTCAGGACAGGGTTCGACGAGGCCGGGCTCATCATCAAGGTAGCGTTCTCGGCATAGATCGCCGACGCCGGGATGCTCGAGCCCGAGCAGGCATGGCCGTCGACAAACTGCACGCCGTTCGCAACAATGCGGTTGGCAACCGAAACGGCCTGCTTCGGGTCGCACTGATCGTCTTCGAGCTGCAGCTTGATCTTGCGGCCAAGCACGCCGCCCTTGGCGTTGATTGCGTCCGCTGCCGCCTGCGCACCCTGCTTGAACTGATCGCCGATGGTCGCAAGCGGACCTGTCAAAGGTCCGGCAACTGCAAAGGTGAGATCGTCGGCCCGCGCCGCGGTGCCCATCAGCAGACTGATCGTCGTGCCAATAATCAGAAATTTGTTCATTCACTCATTCCCCTTGTTATAGCCGCATGGCGGCGCCTCCTATCGGAGGCCAACTCCCTCGTCACTTCCATTTTTCGAGCTGCTTGTTTTGCCTTGCGCTCTGAAAGTGACAACATCTTCATATGACGTGTAAACAGTGATGTCCAATATCCATTTTAAGTGGATTTTCTCCGCAACCCTCCATTCGAAACTCCTCTGATCCTTTTCCGCATCAAATGCCCCGCTCCCCATTGCCGGGCGATAGTTTTGCCCGACAATGGTGGCCAGAAACCGTTGGCACCGCCCGCGATACAGGGCCGATATTCAACATCCCGCCCTTCATTCGGGCCGCAGGCTTTCCTGGGCTCTTCCCTCTTCCACAGCAGTCAACCGGTCGAGTTCCTCGAACCACTGCCAGAGATAACCGGCCAAACCCCGGTCTATGTGGAGGCGTATCGTGCTCTCATCGCCGAAGCGGTAAAGGTAAACATTTGCGCCCGCAAAACTGACCGCGGCACTCCGCCCCGGCTCCCTGAGGGGCAGCGCAGTTGCTCGCTTGACGATTTCGATCGCGCTCTGCCCGGCGATTTCGAAGACGACCAATGCGCCGCTCATCGAGGTGACGGCATATCCGTCGTCATGCCAGCCAGGCGCGAAGGCCTCCTCATTGTCCGAGACGATCAGAAGGCGCTCCCGCGCCAAGCGGAGCGAAAAGCATGCGCCGGTCACAAGGCCCAATGCTCCGGCGCCCTCGCAACATACCCCTGCAGCACTCGCTGCCTTGTCGAGGGCGCCACTCACCATGAACTGGGCGCCGACATCGACGGTACGGACAACAGCGCCCGCAATCTCGGCCCGGTAATCCTCCGTCGGGAGCGGTCCCCAGAGCTGCATTACACCGGGCTTAAGCATTAAGCCGTTCTCCCTTCGCATCAAATGCGCATGATGGCGCGATGCGCGCATCGCGTGTCTCTCCCAGATGTTGGATCTGAATAACGTCGCCAAGACGCGATCCACCACGCTCGATCAGAGCAAGCGCAATCGGCCGGTTTAATGTCGGGCTGGAATAGCTGGAGGTGACGTAGCCGATGCTGCGCTTGCCGGATACGGTCGTCTCAACCCCGTGCGCGCCCGTCGCCAAGGGCGTCTTGCCGTCTAGGACGTCCAGCCCCACCAACTGCTTGCGATCCTGCCGCCGCGCCTCTTCGGAAAAGAGCGATCGGCGGCCGATGAAATCGACGGGCTTCTTCGCAAGGGGCGCAGATACTCCCAAATCCATCGGCATGGTCAGGCCATCCGTATCCTTACCGATCACGATGAAGCCCTTTTCGGCACGCAACAGCATCAGGGCTTCGAGCCCGAGCAGAACTGCATCGAATGCAGCACCTGCCTCCTGCAATCGTGACCAGAGCGGCGCGGCGCGATCGGCGCGGATCGACAGCTCGTAGGAACGGTCGCCGGTAAAGCTCACCCGGGTCACGCGGACGTTCTCCGGACCGAAACGGCCCCAGCTGGTTGCCATATGCGGCAGAGCGTCGTCATCGAGAGATAGTCCAAGATCGATCGCTTCAAGCAGCGCTCGCGACTTTGGCCCCGACACCGTCAGCGTCGCGGTGTCGGCCGTGGCGTTATGGATGAAAAGCTGGTTGCGATCGAACCTATCCTGACGCCACTCCTCGAGGAGGGCATGAACGCCTGCCACATGCGACGACGAACACGACACCAGGAACCGGTTCTCTTCAAGCCGGACAACCACACCATCGTCATAAACGACCCCCGCCTCGTTCAGGATCAAGCCGTAACGGCAGCGTCCCGCCTTTAGCGTCGACATGCCATTATAGTAAACGAAGTCGATAAACGCCGCCGCCTGAGGGCCTTGCACCTCGATCTTGCCGAGTGGTGAACCGTCGAAAAGCGCCAGGGTTTTTCGAGCCTTGGCCGCCTCGAATTGAATGGCCGCGTCTTCCGTCATGTCGCCATACCAGGCAGGTCGCAACCAGCCGCCATATTCGCGCAGGTTTGCGCCCGCTGCCCGATGCTCATTTTCGAGCGCCAGCCGTCGCGGTGGGTTCATAAGCGGGCCGCCGCGCATTCCCGCAAATGAAGCAAGCGGCACGGGCGTGAATGGCGGACGGTAGGTTGTCGTGCCGACCGCCGGAATGGCGCGATCGGTAAGCTGTGCCATCAGGGCAAGACCATTCAGGTTTGAAGTCTTGCCCTGATCGGTTGCCATACCGAGCGTCGTGTAGCGCTTGAGGTGTTCGACCGACACGAAGTTCTCACGCGCCGCAAGCTCGATATCCTTGACGGTGACGTCGTGCTGCAGGTCGAGCCATACACGACCCCGCATCCCCGGTTGCGGCCATGCGGGGACGATTGAAGGATCAAGAGCTTCGCATTCGACCTCGGGTATGGCGTCAACCGCAACACCCATCCTGCTCAAGGCGGCAGCAGCGCTCTGCAGTACGCCTTGCAAGTCAAATCGACCGTCGGCAGCACCGGCAACAAACACCCGATCAACCTCATCGCCGGCGACGAAAGAAAGCAGGGTGTCGGCGAACCGAAGCTTCCCGCGCGCCTGGCAATAGAGATGCAATGTCGGCGTGAACCCGCCAGATGTGAGAACCGCGTCCGCCGTAATCCTCGTTCCGTCTTCAAGTGTCACGGCGCTGACCCGACCCCTGCCGTGCGCCGACGCAAGCCGTTGCCCTTTTCGATAGTCGACGACCGTAACCTTCGACCCGGCGGCCGCCAATGCCGCGGCGACCTCCTGGGTGTGGCCATTGTTGCTGGCGATGACGACATGTCTTCCGACCGCCACCCCATGGCGACGCAGATAAGAAAGTCCGGCTTCTGCCGACAGGATCCCCGGAAGGTCATTATTGGCAAATGGCAGGGGCCGCTCGATCGCTCCGGTCGCCAGCACGACCGCCTTCGGCCGGATCCGCCACAGCCGGTCCATACCGCCGTGGTTCGTGCGTTCGTTCAGACCGATCAACATATGATCGTAGACCCCGAACGCTGTCGTGCGCGGCAGCAGGCGCGCGCCGAGTTCGGCAAGCCTTGCGACGGCTTTGGCAATCCATTCGGCGCCTGCAATGCCGTCGATGTCGGCCGATCGGTGAAGCAGGGCCCCGCCAAACTCATGACCGTCATCGCATAGAATGACTGACTGACCCGCCTCTGCGACCTTGAGTGCCGCATAGAGCCCGGCAGCGCCCCCGCCGACGACGAGCACATCGCAGTTTTCATTCACTTGCTCTGCATAGCGCGGCAGATCGAGGCTCGGATCAAGCACGCCAAGACCGGCCATGCTGCGAATACGCGGCTCAAAGAGATGCCAATCCGGCCACATGAAGGTCTTGTAGTAAAATGCCGAAGGGATGAAGCGTGCGAAACGATCGAGGAAGGCGTTCCGGTCCTTTGCCGCAGTTGGGCTCGCATTAACGCTACGCACGACCATGCCATCGACGGCAAGTTCCGTCGTTGCACGGCAGTTGCGGATAGACGAAGGCGCAATCACATCGACGATCGCGTTCGGCTCTTCGACCCCAGCCCCCCAGATCCCGCGCGGGCGATGATATTTAAAGCTGCGGCCGACGATGCTGATACCGCTTGCAAGCAGCGCGGAGGCGATCGTGTCGCCGGCAACGCCCTGAATATCCTCGCCGTCGAAGGTGAAGCGGATCGGCTGCGACCGGTCAATACGGCCAAGACCGTCGATGCGATGCGAGGTCATGACTGTGCATCTCCAAGCAAGGCAGCGGAGGAGACCACGGCATGGGTCACCGTATCGCGATCCATTCGGAATATCTCGCCGCAGGTCAGGTGCATCCAAACCTCCGAGGCTGGCCCTTTTGGATTGTTGCGCAGGTGGAGATAGGAGGACCAGGTCTCGTCACTGACCTCAGGACCTTCCGGCCGGACATTGCCGAAATCGCCTCCGAAATGAAATTCGCTCTCGCTGCGCAGACCGCAGAATGGACAAGGAAAAAGCTGCATCATTCCACCTCAATGTGCGATGCCGGAACCGGCGGCTTCATCGATCAACCGGCCCCTTGCAAATCGATCGAGATCGAACGGCCGGCTGATCTCATGGTGTTTGCCGGTTGCGAGCAAGTGCGCGAGCAGCGTGCCTCCGGCCGGGATTGCCTTGAACCCGCCGGTTCCCCAGCCGCAGTTCAGGAAGAGACCGGGTAGCGGGCTCTCGCCAAAGATCGGCGAACTGTCGGGAACGACGTCGACGATCCCCGCCCACTGGCGCATCAGCTTCAGTTGGCGGAAGCTCGGGAACATCTCGAGCAGGCCGGAAATGACATTTTCGAGCGTCGGCAGGTTGCCGCGTTGGCCATAGGAGGGAACGCGGTCCAATCCGCCACCGATGACCATCTCGCCCTTGTCCGACTGGCTGACATAGACACCGGTCGCCGGAGAAAGAACAACGCAATCGAGCGCCGGCTTAACCGGCTCGGATACACAGGCCTGAAGCGCATAAGAGGTGATCGGCAGGCGGAAGCCTGCCTTTTCGGCTAGGACGCTCGAGTGCCCGGCAACGGCCATGCCCGTTCTTTCGGCGCGAATGTCGCCTTTCGAGGTTCGCACGCCACGACAGCGCCCGCCTTCGATGATGAATTCGATGACCTCGCAGTTTTGAATGATATCGACACCGAGCGTATCGGCCGCGCGCGCATATCCCCAGGCAACGGCATCATGCCGCGCGGTTCCCGCTCGTCGCTGGATCACGCCACCGAAGATCGGGTAGCGCGCATCCGGCGCGTCGTTATAGAGCGGCACCAGTGCCCGTGTCTGCGCGACGGACAGCAGTTCCGCATCGATGCCGTTGATCTGCATGGCGTTGACGGTTCTCGAAGCCATTTCGAGATCCGCAGGGCTATGAGCCAGGCTGACCATGCCGCGCTGTGAGAACATGATATTGTAGTTCAGTTCGCGAGACAGGTTTTCGTAGAGCTTGAGCGCCAGTTCATAAAGCGCGACGCTCTCCGGAAAGAAATAATTGGAACGGATGGCCGTGGTGTTTCGGCCGGTATTGCCACCGCCGAGCCAACCGCGTTCGATGATCGCGACATTGGCGATGCCGTGGTTCTTCGCAAGATAATATGCCGTGGCAAGCCCATGCCCACCGCCGCCGATGATGATGACATCGTAGCGCGCTTTCGGCTCCGGCGATCGCCAAGCCTTTTGCCAACCACTCTGATTGTTCAGCCCCTCTTTCAGAAGGGTGAATGCCGAATATTTCTTTGTCATGACGGCTCACCGCCCCCCTGTCGCCAGAACATTCGAAAGGACGAACCGCCCAGGCCCCCATGGCCTGACTGCGCCAGATTACGGGGATCGCCATGCAGCCATTGCCAGCCGGCACGCATCATGTCCGGAGCGGCACTTGCAACATTGGCGCGCAAGGACTTCAGGCGCACAGAATAGAACCGATCGAACGAGGCAAGATGAGAGGCTCCTTAACAGGATTACGATGGCAACACGATAGTCTCTACGTACATATATGTCCATAAATTTTACGCGAATATACGCAATCCCTGGTCCACGGCACGCAGCAGCTGACATTACCGCTTTTAACGCCCCGGGAATGCCTGCTTTTTCAGGAGGATTCCCCGCTTTCATATAGATATTCAGCAGACATTCATGTCCACATACCTGCAGCACAGCTCCAAGCAGGCTCCACGATAGTGATCGAGGGCTCGGTTCGCTCACAGCGTTTGTAAGGCGATGAGGAAAGCTGTACGAAGGTGTCCATAACGAGTTCGCCCGCGTTACCGCACGTATCTGTCATCATCCGAGGGTTCAACTATGGCTGTCCGATCACAAGCACCCGTTGGAGCAACGAATGATGGAAACGGCAAACTGACAAAGGAGGACTGGCTCAATCTCGCAATGGAGACACTGATCTCAGGCGGCATAGACCAGGTCAAGGTTCAGGTCATGGCAAAAAAGCTCGACGTATCAAGGTCGAGTTTCTATTGGTTCTTTGAAAGTATTCAAGATCTGCAGGACCAGATGCTGGCCTATTGGTTGAGCAAGAACACCGGTCCGATCATCGAGCGAGCAATGCGACCGGCCGCAACGGTCAACAAGGCTGTTTGCAATATATTCGAATGCTGGATCGACAACAGCCTTTTCGAGCCCGATCTCGATCTGGCAATTCGCTTCTGGGGTCGACACGAACCGGGAATTCGCTCGATCGTCGATGAAGCGGATCGGCAGCGCGTCGAAGCCATTACGCGCATGTTCGAGCGGTATGGCTTTCCTCAGGAAGAGGCCAATACCAGAGCTCGCGTGCTCTATTATACGCAGATCGGCCACTTCACCTTGCAGGTGCGAGAGACACTTGCCGAACGATATTCTCATCTGCGCTCCTATCTGGTCACGTTCACCGGAGTGGAACCCACCCCTGCCGATATGGAAGGCCTTCGAGTATCGATGGCAACGGACTGACACCCGGAACCATCTTGTCCGATACCGCGGCATGACGCGCGGCACCGATGTTTTGCGTTCAGCACCCGTGTGCGCAGCTTGCCTGCTCGGCGATAGGGGCGAGCTTGGCGGGCGACCGGCCCGGAACAACCGCTTGCCGCCTTTTCAAAAGGCGATGCATCGGACTTTATCTGCAAGGTTGCCTCAATGGAGAGATGTTAGTAGCGCGTGAATGGCCTGCTGACGCGGGCAAGCAATGGGGTTGACGGAATGCGAGTGCTTCTGGTCGAGGACGAAAAACCGATGGCCGCCGTGTTGCGCAATGGACTTGTGCGTCACGGCATGGTCGTGGACGATGTCGCGAGCCTGTCGGATGCCGACGCCATCCTTTATGACAGCGTTTACGACGCGGTGGTCCTCGATCGTCGATTGCCCGACGGCGATGGTCTGTCGCTGGTGAAATCGCTGCGCGCACGAGGCGATACCGTGCCAGTGCTGGTCTTGACGGCAAAGGGCGACCTGCTCGATCGGATCGCCGGTCTCGACAGTGGTGCGGACGATTATCTCGGCAAACCATTCTCTTTTGAGGAGTTCCTGGCGCGTCTGCGCGCCATCCTGCGCCGTCCTGCCAATCTGCAGCCCGATATCGTTAGGCTGGGCCGTCTGTCCTTTGATTTCGCTCATCTCGAGGCGCATGTCGGAAATGTCTCTCTGCGCATGCCGCGACGCGAACTGCTCGTACTGGAAGCACTGATGCGGCGCATGGGACGGATGGTACTGCGCGAGACGTTGATGGAAGCCGTTTTCGGCATGAACGACGAAATCGAATCGAATGCGCTCGACACGCATATTTCCCGCCTGCGCCGCAAGCTCACCGAGGCTGACGCCGGCGTGGCCATCAGCGGTATCCGCGGTGTCGGCTATCTCATCAGCGAGACGGCGTGATGCAGCAGCCTTCGCTCAAATGGCTGCTCGTCAGCAGGCTGGTGACGCTGCAAGCATGCATCATCGCGATTGTATTGCTCATGATCACGGCCGCGCTCTGGAGCACAGGCTACCTGCTGGACGACTATGAAGGCGCCAGCCTCGACGTCCTCGCCGAGGCGGTCGAACGGGACACGGCGGGTGGACTGGTCCTGCGCGAGACCCCTGCCCTTGGTAATCTTCGGGCCAAGGCGCCCGACCTTTGGTTCGCAATCCGCGATAAGGAGGGGCATCATCTGCAAGAGGGCAACATTCCGCCCGGCTATCTGCCTGTCGTCGCAATGCTCGATCAGCTCAGCGACGCACGGCTGAGCAAGCAACCCGAACTGGTAGGCAAACCCGACGCGGTGATCAAATGGGTGGACAGCCCCGCCGGACGGATCCAGATCCTGACGGGTACGAAGGGACAGATGTCCGTGCAGCGGTTGGCAAAGGGTATTTCAGGTGGGCTGATCTCGCTCATTCTGCCCATCATCATGCTTATGGCTTTGACGACATCGCTCGCAACCCCACTGGTGGTGCGGCGGGCTTTGGCCGGCCTCCGGCGAACTGTCGAACAGGCTGCCCACATCGAGTTCGACAAGCGCGGCACGCAGCTGCAGGCAAGCGACGTACCCATAGAAATCAGCGCGCTTGTGGGGGCAGTCAACGATGCGCTGCGTCGTCTGGACGTTGGCTATGAACGCCATCAACACTTTCTGGCGCAGGCAGCCCATGAGCTGCGCACACCGATCGCCATCCTGAATGCGCGCATTTCAGCCCTGCCCGCCGGTTCAGACAGGCGCGACCTGCTGGAAGATGCCGCTCGGCTGACGACGCTTGCCGGTCAATTGCTCGATCTTCAGCGGCTCGATCGGAAGCGCGACCACTTTCTGCCGGTCAATCTGACCGCCATGGCCAAGCAGGTACTATTCGACCTCGGCCCCCTGGCGCTGGCTGCCGGCTATGAGGTGAGCTTCGAACCGGAAGCCGACGAGGTGTTTGTGATCGGCGACCACACGTCGCTGGAACGGGCTTTGACCAATCTTGTCCAAAATGCCATCGATCACGGCGGGCGCCAGGGAACGATCTGCGTGCGCGTCGGCAAGAACCATTTCGTCGACGTTTCCGACGAAGGCAAAGGCGTGGCTTGGGACGCACGCGAACAGATCTTCGAACCGTTCAATCGCCTCGGGCCCGATGGCCGCGGTGCCGGGCTGGGCCTCAATCTGGTTCGAGAGATCATGCAACTCCACGGCGGCACCGTTGCCGTCGTCAATGCCGGCTCCAAAGGCGCCTGCGTGAGGATGACGTTTCCCAACAAAGGGATTGATGATGGCGAAGCGCAAATTGCCTGAAGCGCGGCCCAACCAGATGGAGAGTTTCAAGAACGTCGAAAGCGCCAAGCTGTTCATGAACTTCGTCATTCAGCCCGAAAATGCCGCGATGATTTCGGCCGACGCCCGGTACGGTAATGGCATTATCGACTCCGGAAAACTCATGCCGGCGGATATGAAGACCGCGCCGGAGGTTAAAACCCCGTCGGACCTGGCAAAGGCGGGCTCCGCAGCTGACGCATGTTCGCCCGAGGTCATGAAGATCGACACAAAGATCTAGACGGATCTGCAGACGTAAATGCGCAGAGGCTTTGCCTCGGTAGAGGGATACGGGCGCGGAAAAACACGCCCGTTTTGTTATATATTTAACATGTAAATCATCTTGACAGGCGCGATGGCGCGATCAATTCTAATATTCGAACAACGAGTTCAAATATTGAACATCCAACGGTTCTCTTCATTGGTGAACGTTGGTTCGTCGACTTATGATGGAACACTGATGGGGAGGAAAATCATAGGACCAACCTCGCTCGGATGATTTCCGCACACGCAGCCAGTATCAGTCCTCGCTACTGAGCGTCATATTCGCCGATATTCGTGACATCGCAGCGCCTATATCGGGGACAGTTATAAGTCACGCTCATTGATAATGAACTCTAAGACAAATCCGACGCCGCGAGAAGCATACGGATAACAAGAGGGAGCAAAATGATTAGAACTTATGGCGCCTTTTCCGCCTCACTTTTCATGACAATGGCACTTTCATGTGCAACATCATCGGCGCAGGCAACTCCCGTTTGCAACAGCGGTCCTATTCATATCGGCGCGATCTCAACAATTACGGGCCTTTCCGATTTTTCCGATGCACCCAAGGCAACAAAGGCGACATTCGATCAATTTAATGAAGCCGGCGGCATAAATGGATGCAAGATTGACTATATTATCGCCGATGACAAAGGCGACCCACAGGTTGCGTCCCAGGCTGCCCGAGATCTGATTGACAATAGGAGCGTCGTCGCCCTCGCCGGGGGCGCAAGCCATCTGGATTGCTCCGTCAATGCAGGGATATACAATCGAAATGGAGTGCTATCAGTTCCAGCGGTGGGCATTGATCCCGTTTGCTTCAATGCTCCGAGCATTTCTCCTGTCAATGTCGGACCATACACGCTTAGCACCGTGATGCTCGATTATGCGAGCACTGCTCTTAAAGCCAAGAACCTGTGTGCATTCTTCATCATCATCGGTGGCACCAAGGAAGCATATGCCAATGCTGTTTCTGCATGGGAAAAGGCAAGCGGAAAGAAAATGGCGCTTGTTGATATGACGCTGCCGCCGCAGGGAGATTTGACGCCTTATCTCATTCGCGCACGCGACGCCGGCTGCGACGCCGTACTGACCAATCATGTCGAACCGGGCGCCGTCCAATGGGTAAAGACCGCTGATACACAGAAAATTTCCGGCATCAATTGGCTATTCCTGGCGGCGAGCTATACCGAAGGGGTGGCGACATCGCTCGCAAACAGCAAGCAGCCTGTCTATGTCGGAACCGAGTGGGAGCCGTATACGGAGGATGGCGAGGCCAATGCCGATTGGGCCAAGACCATGGATAGGGCCGGCTTGAAAAAGACGGCATTCTCGCAGGGTGGCTATCTCGCCGCCAAGGTGATGATCG
Organism: Rhizobium sp. ASV20; assembly: GCF_016429015.1. Classification (GTDB taxonomy): domain Bacteria; phylum Pseudomonadota; class Alphaproteobacteria; order Rhizobiales; family Rhizobiaceae; genus Rhizobium. The sequence continues at coordinate 6,603 of NZ_JAELTU010000144.1, read as the reverse complement.
ATACGATATCCGGAATTGACGGCGAGGTAACGCGGGACGCCGTTACATCGGCCTTGAAACAAGGCCAGAAGCTCAAATATCCGATGGCCGGCAGTAGCTACGTCTTTGGCGACGCAAAAGCTCACTCGCCAATGAAAGCCACCAAGGTCATGCAGCTTGTCGCCGGAAAATGGACCGTCAAGACGAATGATTGGTATTCGCTGCCCCGGGCGGATTAGCTTCGATTGGATCGTCGCCGTCGCGGCTGGCGTCGCGCCAACGACATAGGCAGGATCAAAAACCCAGGGTGCAGATAGCATAGCGCAAGGATCGCGATATACACTCTGGAAGCATGAAAAGGCTACCTGATGACGTCACATGCCAGATTCACCGGCTCGGAACTCTCGGCAAAACAGGCCCATGAAATTGTGAGGCTGTTACGGCGAGGAGAGATCAGCCCATCCGATCTTCTAGGTGCATCCTATGATCGCATAGAGGCGGTCGAACCGGCGGTCAACGCAATGCCGACCCTCTGCCGGCATCGCGCGGAAGCGGCCGCCCACCAAATAGCAACTCGCATCGACACCGCGAGCAGCATGCTTTGCGGGTTGCCGATATCCATCAAGGACCTGACCAATGTTGCCGGCGTACGCACGACGATGGGGTCGAAGGGGCTCGCCGACCATGTCCCCCGCGAGAGTGACCCACTCGTGTTGCGCCTCGAGGCGCGCGGCGGCATCGTCACGGGCAAGACCAATACGCCAGAGTTCGGCGCAGGCGCAAATACGTTCAACGCCGTGTTCGGCATGACCCGAAATCCATGGAATACGTCGAAAAATGCAGGCGGATCTTCCGGAGGTGCAGCGGTGTCACTTGCAACCGGCGAGGTATGGTTGGCGCACGGATCAGACCTTGCAGGATCGCTGCGCACGCCGGCGGCATATTGTGGCGTCGTTGGCCTGAGGCCTAGCCCGGGAATTACCGGCGGAGGACCCGGCCCGATCAAGTTTCACACCGAAGGTGTGCAAGGTCCAATGGCACGCAGCGTGCGCGATTGCGCGCTTTTCCTCGACGCCATGGCGGGGTTCGATCCAAGATCGCCTATCTCCCACCCTCCTCCGCAGGATCCATATGAAGATGCAGTCATCCGGGCGGAGGGCAGGCTACGGATCGCCTATACACCGGATATGAATGGGTTTGCCGTCACGTCTAAGGCGATGGATGAACATCTGCGTGCAGCGCTACTTCGTTTGGAACGTGCCGGCTCAATCGTCGAGGAGGCGTGCCCATCTCTTCCGGACCTGGATCGAACCTATCGCATTCTTCGTTCAATGCTATGGGCCGCGCTCCCCGGCAGAACGCCGGCCGAAGTGCAACGCCATTTCAAGAGCACGCTTCGCGAAAATATCGAATTCGGAAAAGCCATCACCATCGAAGATGTCTACGACGCCCAATATGGACGCACACGAATTTTCGACAACATGGTCGGCTTCCTTGAGAATTTCGACGTCCTCGCATGTCCGGTGGTTGGTCTCATGCCAGGGCCGGTTGAGGAGGAATATCCTACGCATGTCGATGATGTCCCGCTGGACGACTACATCAGCTGGCTGCGGTTTTCATATTTGGCGACCGTCGCTGGTCTCCCGGCAATCTCAGTACCTGTCGGCCTCAATGAGGACGGACTTCCTGTCGGATTGCAGCTAATCGGACAGCCTCGGGGAGAGGCAGCCTTGCTCGCAGCGGCTCGCATCGTCGAGGCCAATCTGGGCGGCCCTCTTGGGCCCATCGACCCAATCGTCACACATCTCTGCTAGCAATCGGATTGGCTGCGGCGACAATCACTGCCCTTGGCAGCCTTTGGCCGCAATCATTTGGGATGATTTTCACTGGCCACTTGCGCGGGCGGCAAAACCGCGGAAATTTGACGATGTCCAATCGCAAGCTACTTATTAGACGTTCGCGGGAGGGTGTTCGATCTCCCACATGATTAAAAGCCACGCCAAAAGAAGCGTCTCAGGGGAAATGCTACGATGAACAACTATCTTTTCGATGCGATCCGCAATGCCGCAAAGGCGGACGCAACCTTTATCGAAACACCCGGCGGTGCGCGCTTGTCCTATGCAGATATGTTCGAGCGCTCAGGGCGTCTCGCCGCGGCGATTTCCGAGCTGGGCGTATTGCCGGGTGATAGGGTGGCGGTCCAGGTGGAGAAGAGCCCGGATGCACTCATGCTCTACCTCGCCTGCCTTCGTGCCGGGGCGATCTATCTGCCTCTCAACACAGCCTACACGCTGAAAGAGCTTGATTATTTCGTTGGCGATGCCGAACCAAAGCTCATCGTCGTGTCATCGAGATCGCTCGAAGGTGCACGCGCGGTCGCCAGTGCTCACGGCGCGCATGTCGCAACGCTGGATGATCCAGGCAGCGGTTCTTTGCTCGATCTCGCTCGCACCAAGAGAGCAGATTTCGCCGATGTAAGGCGCGAAGGCGATGACCTTGCAGCGATACTCTACACGTCCGGAACAACTGGCCGCTCGAAAGGGGCCATGTTGACGCATGATAATCTCCTCTCGAACGCCGTCACATTGCGTCGCGCCTGGCGCTTCACCCATGCCGATAGATTGATCCACGCGCTGCCGATCTTCCATACGCATGGCCTGTTTGTCGCCACCAACGTTACCCTTCTCGCCGGGGCATCGATGTATCTTTTGCCAAAGTTCGACCCGCACGAAATCCTGCAATTGATGCCAAGCGCGAGCGTATTGATGGGCGTTCCAACATTTTATGTTCGTCTGCTTCAACATCCCGGCCTGACGCGGCAGGCGACTGCCCGTATGCGCCTGTTCGTCTCCGGTTCGGCCCCGCTGCTTTCTGAAACGCACCACAGCTTCTTCAAGAGGACCGGTCATACGATTCTCGAACGATACGGCATGACCGAGACGAATATGAACACCTCCAATCCGTATGTCGGGGATCGGATCGCCGGCACAGTCGGATTCCCGCTCGAGGGAATCGAGGTCCGCATCACGGACCCCGACTCCGGTCGCACGCTCGGATCCGAAGAGACGGGCATGATCGAAGTGAAGGGCCCAAATGTCTTCAAGGGCTATTGGCGTATGCCCGAAAAGACCGCCGCCGAATTCCGCGCAGACGGTTTCTTCATTACCGGCGACCTTGGAAAAATTGACGAGCGCGGTTATGTCCACATCGTCGGCCGTGGCAAGGATCTGGTGATTTCAGGCGGATATAACATCTATCCGAAGGAAGTGGAGACCGAGATCGACAGCTTGCCGGGTGTCGTCGAAAGCGCCGTTATCGGAGTTCCGCACCCCGACTTTGGCGAGGGCGTTACGGCCGTTGTCGTCGCCGAAAGGGATATCGGGCTCGACGAGCAGACAGTTCTCGATGGATTGGAAGACCGCCTCGCTCGCTACAAACAGCCGAAGCGCGTTGTCTTCGTCGACGAACTCCCGCGCAATACCATGGGGAAGGTGCAGAAGAATCTCCTTCGCGATGCATATGCAAAGCTTTACAGCGAGAGCTGATGCAAAGATGCGAAACCGTATGGCTGTGACCTACGGCCGCGAAAGGGCATCGGCAACACCGGAACGACGGCTTGATCGGTATCGAGCCCGCATGCCTTCGGATGCCCGTCAACCGAGATACCTTCCAGGCCTGAGCCCATGGCGGCCATCCAGCCTCGCGCACATCGTCCGCCGGCATTTGCCATGCCGATCCATATTCCGACCGCAGCGGCTTGTTTCGAAACACACTCCAGCGCTCGGCTTAGCAGGGCATTAACCAAAACCATGCGAGGCTGACAGGGTTCCAAACAAGGAAGACCGATATGGTGTCTGCAATTTCCTCGTCCTCGACCGCGGCAGCAATCGTCAGTTCGTCGTCCTCGACCGCCACCGAGGCTCAGCTTAAAGTTACGATCAAGGAAAAGAACAGAGAGCTCGACAAAGCGACGGACGAGAAGACGAAAGCCGAGCTGCAAAAGCAGATTACCAAGCTGCAGGCGCAGCTTCAAAAGCTGCAAAATGCCGACAAGTCGAAATCCACGGCGGGGGCGGAACAAGGGAACCGCCCTTCGAATTCGACGCTTTCGGGTGAGAGCGACCGGATCGGCACCACGAATTTCGACGCAACCGCCGACTTCGGCCAGCGGGAAGCCTACGTCTAAGGCATTTCCCGTTGAGGGATCCAACGAAACTGCCCCATCTCGTCGTTTGCATGCAATTGCAGACGCAGGATCGCTGTAAATTCTGCTGAGATTGCGATCGCCCCTCAGCGAATGCAGTTGCGTGTCGGCCGCGACAGTAAGGCGGTCGCGCGATAGGGCTCCTTCGAGGCGCCCCTTTTCTTCCTTGCAAATCTGTAGAGAGGCAATCCGCGGATGCAACGGCTCCGGTGAAGGACGCCGTATAATCCGTATAAAAGTTTGAGTTGACCACTTTCGACGGCGAGGAGACACTTGGGGCAGCAACGAGGCAGGAGGGAAAAATGGACGAAGAGAACCGCTGGCGCCATATGGCAAGCGCACCGAGAGACGGCAGTCGTATCCTCGTAACGATCCGCCCGTCCGAGCAGGGGCCGGCAGAAGTTGATCTCGCCTATTGGTCGAATGGCGATCAATTCGGGACGGAAGGATGGCGCGCTTCGGATTCCTCGCCTGGCCGCATCATTGAATATGCGGAGCCGGAACTGAAATGCTGGATGCCGATGCCTCTGGCCAACCCTAATCGCGCCTCCATGCCCTCGCCGTGGGAGGGCGACGACGCCGAGCAGCTCGACGGGGCGGGCATCTGAGAACGCCACTGTCCTGACACGAGAAACCGATCGAGGCGGATGGCGAAGTTCAGACCATCCATGAGCACTTGATCTACTCCAAATGGAGGATGCAACCCGCACGGGTACAGATTAGTCTATTGCTGGGGAACTGGGACGGGAAACCGTATGATCGGGGATGTTTGGCATCAATTTGGCGGCGCTGGACCGCGCGCTTGACCGCTCGTTCGAAGCGGCCTTCGATACGTCGCTCTGGAAGGAGGTCATCACCGATGTAGCCGTTGCAACCGGCTCATTCGGCGCAAACATCATTCCCGTCTCGCATCGCAGGCCCGAGTTGGTGATACATACGGATTCGCTGGCCGCCCCTTTCGAAGACTACTTCAACGGCGGATGGTATCAGAACGAGTGGCGGCTTCGCGGCTTGCCCTTCCTGAAGCGGGACGGAATTGTTCGTGACCAGCAATATACATCCAGGGATGTCTTTGAAAGGCACGCCTACTTCAAATTCCATGTCAAGCATGGCATGGGCAGCGCCTGCCTCATCGCGTGGCATGCACAGCCCGATGACTCGCTGGCCCTTGCGCTGCATCGCGGGCTTGAACCCGGCGGCTATAGCGACGAGGAAGTTGCAATTTTCATTCAAATGCGAGAGCGGCTGATGGCTTCTGCAAGTATCATGCAGCGATTGTCGACCAGCAGGATCGACGGCATGTCTGACGCTTTCGAAATGGCAGGGATAGCTGCCATTTTCTTCGACCGGTTCGGCAAGGTGACGCGCGTCACCAGCGATGCCGAACGGATGCTTGGCAAAGAACTGATGGTCGCGAACAGGGAACTGAAATCTCGAAAGCACGAAGAGACCGCGCGCATCCGAAGAAGGATGCAGGCGGTCATTGACGAGAAATGGCTGTTGGCCGATCCGGAGGCGCCGGCCCTGGTGCAGATCGAAAGGGAAGCTGGACGCTCGCTCTATCTGAGGATTCAAAGGTTGGGCGGAAGTTTGCCGGACTTCTTTTCCGAGGCGATCGGCGTGTGTCTGATCGAGGACGCGGAGGCGAAAAGAGCCGCACGGCCGGAGACGTTCCAAAGCCTTTTCAACTTAACGCCGAAACAGGCGCTTATCCTCTCGAAGCTGTGCGAAGGTCTTTCCTTGCGGGAAATCTCCGAAATGCACGAACTCTCGTATGAGACCGCGCGCACGCACCTGAGGGCGATTTTTGCCAAGACGAAGACGGGCCGCCAATCGGAGTTAATCGCCCTTGCGAATAAGATCACGCTGGTCACATAGCGACGATGAACCGGGTTGGCATCCGCCCTGATTGGTCTCGCGCAGTTCTGCGACAACCTGAAGAAAATTGACCAGCGTCGGCGTCTCGTCATCGCGCCGCCAGATAACGCCCGTTTCAAGTTGCGGAGGATCCGACGCCAAGTCGAGATAGCGAACGCCCGGCCGCGCGAGATTGCGGAGCGATGCCGGCACCAGAGCAATTCCCATCCCAGCTGAAACAAGGCTGATGATGGTCTGCATCTGAATAGCATGCTGCGCGATATGAACTCGGCCACCACAGGCCGCATAATAACCCGTGACCAGATCGTAGAAAGACGGTGCCGCCCGTCGGGGAAAGACGACCAGAGGCGACGCGATCACGGCGTCTGCGGAAAGGCGTTCATCGACCGGGACAAGACGCTGATCCTCAATCCAACTTTCGGGCACGGCCGCAATCAGCGGCTCGGACGAAAGCGGAAGATAATTGAGAATGGCCGCAAGCGGTGCTTCGCGATGTGGAATTATGATTCCAGCATGACACTTGCCATCAAGCAACGTGGCGA
>NZ_JAELTU010000143.1 GCF_016429015.1 Rhizobium sp. ASV20 | reverse complement strand
CCATCAGCAGGCCAGCGGCAAGCAGATAGGGCCAGCCGGGCAGGCGCCGAGCCTCGAAACCCTGTTCGCGGAACAGTGCAGTTGCCGGTACTTCGCGGGCGTGGCCGAGCGGCGGAATGGCGAAGGCAAGTGTCGTCAGCAGGCCGAACACCGCTGCCAGCATCAGGGGGCCGGGATAGAGCCGCGGCGCCGTCGATATGGGCAGGAATTCCGCCATGAACTGCGAGGCGATCATCGGGGCGATGGCGCCGAGAACCAAGCCGACGGCGACACCGGCAAGCGCGATGACGGCGATCTGGATGAGATAGATCAGTACGACCACGAAGGCGGGAGCGCCGAGGCATTTGAAGGTGGCGATGGTGGTGCGCTTCGAATCGAGGAAGGCGCGTACGGCATTGGCGACGCCGACACCGCCGACGATGAGGGCGGCCAATCCGACCAGCGTCAGGAACTGCGAGAAGCGTGTGACGTTGTCGGCAAGCTCCGGCGCGGCGCGCGCACTGGTTCGGATCGACCAGCCGGCCTGCGGGAAGGCGGCGTTGGCGCGATCGCCGATCTTGCGCAAACCGGTCGCCGGATCGTCCATGCGGATCCTGTATGCCTGCTCAACGAGGCTGCCCGTTGTAATCAGGCCCGAAGCCGCCAGCGCGTCGCGGCTGGTCAGCAGCCGCGGAGCGAAGCCGAAACCTTCCGAGACGGCGTCCGGTTCATTGGCAATCGTACCGGTTATGCGCAGTTTCGCGTTGCCCAACAGCAGGTCGCCGCCGACCTTGAGGTTGAGGCGTTCGAGCAGCAATGGGGCGACGACGGCACCATAGCTGCCATCCTTGGCGGCAAGCAGGGTCGAAAGGGGTTGGTTCGGATCGGCTTCGAAGGCGCCGTAGAGCGGATACGCTTCATCGACCGCCTTGACCTCGACCAGAGCCTGGTCGGAACCATCCGGCAGGCGGGACATCGAGCGCAAGTTGGTGGAGCGGGAGAGCTTGCCGAGACCCTGGAGATAGGCCAGTTCCTCCGGCGTCGCCTCGCGATTGCGCAGCTCGAAACGAGCATCGCCTGCCAGAAGCGATTGTCCCTGCGTCGAGATCGCGTCGGTGATCGAGCGCGACACGGAGTTGACGGCAGCGATGGCTCCGGTGCCGAGCGCGATGCAGGCAAGGAAAATGTAGAAGCCGCCGAGGCCGCCGCGCAGCTCGCGCAGGGCAAGACGGAAGGCGAGTGACAGCCGCATTCGCGCCGCACTCGTCATGCGATTGCCACCTGACTGGCGCGCGGTTGGGCGCTATCACTCTCGATCTCGCCGGAGCGAACGCGGATCTGGCGCGAGCAGCGCGCGGCAAGGGCGGGGTCGTGTGTCACCAGCAGCATGGTCGTGCCGCGCTCGGCCTGCTGGGCAAAGAGCAGGTCGGCGATCTGTCGGCCAGTATCGGTGTCGAGGTTACCTGTCGGCTCGTCGGCGATCAGCACGGCCGGCGAGGGCGCGAGAGCTCGGGCGATCGCCACGCGCTGCTGTTCGCCACCGGAAAGCTGGCCGGGATAGTGGCTGAGCCTTTCGCCCAACCCTACCGCCTCCAGCTCGCGCCGGGCGATGTCAAAGGCATCGCGGACATTGGCAAGCTCAAGCGGCACCGCGACGTTTTCAAGTGCCGTCATGTTGGCGATCAGATGGAAGGACTGGAAGACGATGCCGATATTGCGGCCGCGGAAATCGGCGATACGATCCTCGCTCAGGCTATGCAGGGGCGTGTCGCGGATCAGAAGCTCGCCGCTATCGAGTTTCTCAAGGCCGGCCAGCACCATCAGCAGCGTCGACTTGCCGGAGCCGGATGGGCCGACGATACCGACCGATTCACCCTCCAGGATCGTCAGGTCGATATTCTTCAGCACATGGACCGACGCGGCGGCGTTGCCAAGCGTCAAATCCGCTTTCTTCAGCTCGATGATGGTTTTTGCCAATGCGAACGCCCTATATATCAGTGAGTATCAGAGATAGTGGCGGGCGCGATTTGGCCCGAGCAGCGAATTTAGGGAATGGATCATGGGTTTTAAAGTTGCTGCGCTTCAATTCGCTGTCATCACTTTCGGTCTTTTGTTTGGCGCTATTGATACCGCAAACGCCCGGACCATTCAGCTGGTCGGCCTCGGCGACAGTCTGATGGCCGGCTATCAGCTGCCGCCGGGCGATGGCTTTCCTGCCAAGCTTGAGGCGGCGCTGAAGGCGAAGGGGCTCGATATCGCCGTCGCCGATGCTGGCGTTTCCGGTGATACGACATCTGGCGGCCTATCACGTATCGACTGGTCGGTTCCCGACGGCACGGATGGCGTGATCCTGGAGCTTGGCGCCAATGACGCGCTGCGCGGCATTCCGCCGGAGCAGACGGAGAAGAATCTGGAGACGATGATCGAGCGGTTGAAGGAAAGAAAGATTCCGATCTTCCTCGCCGGCATGCTGGCGCCACCGAACATGGGGCCGGACTACGCCGAGAAATTCAATCCGATCTACAAGCGCCTGGCCGACAAATATCAACTTGCGCTCTATCCATTCTTCCTCGACGGCGTGGCCGCGCAAGCGGACCTGCAGCTCTCCGACGGCATGCATCCGAACCCGAAGGGCGTCGACGTCATGGTCGAGCGTATCTTACCGGCCGTTATCAAGTTTGTAGGGATGATTGACGCAGGTGCGAAATAGGTGCTTGCACCGACCGCAAATGCGTGATTCCCTGCTTATACCTGCAAGAGATTCGGGGAGTGCTCGTCATGCCGAGACTTTTTACCGCCCTCGAAATTCCGCGCAACGCGGCCATGAGCCTGTCATTGTTGCGCGGTGGTCTCCCCGGAGCCAGGTGGATCGACGTTGAAAATTATCACATCACCTTGCGCTTCATCGGCGATGTCGATGGCCGCACGGCGGATGAGATCGTCGACCGGCTGGACCGGATAGATCGCCCTGAGTTCCAGCTCCGGCTGGAGGGCATAGGTTCCTTCGGTTCCAAAAAGCCGCATTCGGTTTGGGCCGGGGTCTCGCAGTCGCCGGATATGTTCGCGCTGCAAGGTGAGATCGAACGTATCTGCCAGCGCATCGGCCTGCAGCCCGATCCCCGCAAGTTCACGCCGCATGTGACGCTCGCCAGGCTGAAATCCTCGCGGGTCGACGATGTCGTGCACTATCTCTCCGGTCGCGGCAATTTCTATACTCAGCCGTTCACGGTCGGCCGGTTCGTGCTTCTTTCCTCGCGCGAATCAGTTGGCGGCGGTCCCTATCTCACCGAAGAGATTTTTCCGCTTCACGAGTCTCGCAGCGCTTTCCCGAGCTTGGGCAACAGCGCACTGCAGCCAGCCAAGAGCATGGTATAGACGTCTTCGAAATCTTCCCGGCCGCCATAGTAGGGGTCGGGAATGTCCTTGTTGCTGCCCAGCGCCAGGGCATTGAAGAGATGTAGCCTGCCGGGTGCATCGGCAGGCGCCGCTTTGCGCAAGTTCTTCAAATTGTCTTGATCCATTGCGAGGATCAGGTCGAACCTGCCGAAATCGTCTGATGCGATACGGCGCGCACGCTGGTCGGAAATATCCACCCCATGTCCGGCCGCAACGGCGATCGAGCGGCGGTCGGGGCGTTCGCCCTGATGCCAGCCGCCGGTGCCTGCTGACGCGATTTCAAATTCCGACAAGCGGCCGGCCTGCGCCACCAGATGCCGGAAGATGCCTTCGGCAAGAGGCGATCGGCAGATATTGCCGGCGCAGACGAAAAGTATCCTTTGACGATCCATGCTATGGTTCAACCGCTTGAGAGGAGTAATCTGCCATGAAATACGAGAAGCTGGGCCGGGCGGCAATCGATGAAAACCTTGCGGAGCTTTCGGGTTGGGCGCTGGCGGCCGATGGACTTTCCATTTCGAAGACCTTCAAGTTCCGCAGTTTCGTCGAGGCCTTCGGTTTCATGACGGAGGCCGCGCTCGCGGCGGAAAAGTTCAACCATCATCCCGAATGGTTCAACGTCTATTCCCGCGTCGAGGTGAAGCTGACGACGCACGATGTCGGCGGCCTGACGGACCACGACATCAAGATGGCGAAGGCAATGGAGAAGGCAGCAGCGCGCCGGATCGATTGAATCGTACCCCGCGATCACCATATGTTTACACGGTCCGGGCAACGGGCGCCAACAGAGGTAAATGGAATGGATGACATCAAGTACGGGGAAATCCTGATGCCTGGTGATGAAGAGACCCAAAAAAAGCAGGAAAAATCGGTGCGCAGCAAATTCTGGCCGACCTTGCGAAAGGCGGCTCGCCACATTCCCTTTTCACGCGATGTCGTTGCCGCCTTCTATTGTGCGCTCGACCCGCAGACGCCGACGCGTGTTCGCGGCATTTTGCTGGCGGCACTCGGCTATTTCGTTATGCCCGTGGATATCATTCCCGATTTCTTCGCCGTCATCGGCTACACAGACGATGTTGCGGTGCTCACGCTTGCCTTCAGCATGATCCGCGGTCATATCCGCCAGGAGCACTATGACGCCGCCGACAGGGCTTTGGAGAATGAACCGGAGGCTATGAAGACGGTTTAGTGGCCGCTTTATGGGGTCGATCTGATTCCTCTCGGGTTTCCAGACCTTTATGAGGCCTCCCTGATTTTAGCGAGGTCAAATTCTTGCCCGAATCTTTCTGTCTTAAATCTGACCTGTAGGGTGGTATTTCACCATCCGGGTTTTCCAACTCCTTCTGATGCGTTTCAAACTCCGTTCGATACCTGAATTGAAATGGAACGGAGCCAAGAGAGGTCAGCGCTCCGTTGACGGTTTGGTAACCTGAATAAAGTCAAAATAGGGCAGCTCACGAGCATAGGCGTGCGTCAATCGAATCGCCATGAGCTCTGGACCGCAAAAAATCGGCAGGAAAACATGTTTGTAAAAAGCTTCGCAATCGCCCTCTCGCTCGTTCTGGCCGGCACCGGCATCGCGTCCGCGCAGACCAAGAAGCCGAAGCAGACGCAGGCACCAGCGGCAGCAGCGCCCACGGCTCCCACGCCCATCCAGCAGTTCGACGCCTGGGGCGCTTACTCCTACCAGTCCGCCGGCGGCAAGGTCTGCTATGTTCTCTCCGTGCCGACGGTAAAGTCCCCGGCGTCGGGCATCGACCATGGCGATAACTTCTTCATCGTCTCGCAGCGCCCGGGCCAGAACATCTCCTACGAGCCGCAGGCGATGATGGGATATCCGCTGAAGGAGAATTCCAAGGTTAACGTCGTCATCGACAACAAGACCTTTGTGATGTTCACCAAGGACAAGGGCGCCTGGGTCGAGAATGCCGCGCAGGAGCCAGCACTCGTAGCGGCGCTGAAATCCGGGCATTCCCTGAAGGTTACCGCGACTTCGAAGAAGGGCACGGCGACGTCTTACACCTATTCTCTGAAGGGTGTCAGCGCTGCGCTCAAGAAGATCGAAGGTTGCAAATAAGATCGGGGATCGGTGGATCACGGTAATGTGATCTTCCTGCAGCCGCGACCGCATAGAACAGGGCCGGTCATGTCGACCGGCCTTTCGCTTTTTGAGGCCAACCTTTGCTTTTGAGGGAAAGGGATGACGCGAGCGGAAAATAATGCTAAAGGCCGCGCCAACAGCAGGTGTCCGGCAGACAGCTTGAAGATAGCTTGCCCGGCCGCCGCATGAATCTTCAGATTTCCGTGCCTTGCCCGCATCCGCAGCTTTCGTCAGCTTTTGCGGCATCGCCGATATGAACCGTTGGAATGATCCTATGTCCGCCACTGATGTCATAACTCCCTCCAGGTTGAAGCCGATGCCGGTATCGCAGCCGGTCGAGCTTGCGCCGAAGCCGTCTCTGATCGGCCTGACGCGCGAGGAAATGGCGGCCGCGCTCAAGGAAAAGGGCGTTGCCGACAAGCAGATCAAGATGCGCGTCAGCCAGCTCTGGAACTGGATCTACGTGCGTGGCGTCTCTAATTTCGATGACATGGCGAACGTGTCGAAGGACATGCGCGAGATGCTGAAGACGCATTTCACGATCGCGCGGCCGGAGATCGTCGAGGAGCAGGTTTCCAACGATGGTACCCGCAAGTGGCTGCTGCGCTACCCGCCGCGCGGCGCCGGCCGCCCAGTCGAAGTCGAGACCGTCTATATTCCGGAAGAAGGCCGCGGCACGCTCTGCATTTCCAGCCAGGTCGGCTGTTCGCTTACCTGTTCCTTCTGTCACACCGGCACGCAGCGCCTGGTGCGCAACCTGACGGCGGAGGAAATCCTCTCCCAGCTGCTTCTGGCGCGCGATCGGCTCGGCGATTTTCCGGACCGGGAAGCGCCGCAGGGCACCGTCATGCCTGCCGAAGGCCGCAAGGTCAGCAACATCGTCATGATGGGCATGGGTGAGCCGCTCTACAATTTCGACAGCGTGAAGACAGCTCTGCTGATCGCCTCCGACGGCGACGGCCTGTCCCTGTCGAAGCGGCGCATCACGCTTTCCACCTCCGGCGTCGTGCCGGAAATCTATCGTACCGGCGACGAGATCGGCGTCATGCTGGCAATCTCGCTGCATGCCGTGCGCGACGACCTGCGCGACATGCTGGTGCCGATCAACAAGAAGTATCCGCTGAAGGAGCTGATGGACGCCTGCCGCGCCTATCCCGGCCTCTCGAATGCGCGGCGCATCACTTTCGAATATGTGATGCTGAAGGGCGTCAACGACAGTCTTGAGGATGCCAAGGGGCTAATCCAGCTCCTGAAGGGCGTTCCGGCCAAGATCAATCTGATCCCCTTCAATCCCTGGCCCGGCACGAATTACCAGTGTTCGGACTGGGAGCAGATCGAGAAGTTCGCCGATTTCATCAATTCGGCAGGTTACGCCTCGCCGATCCGCACGCCGCGTGGCCGCGACATCCTTGCCGCCTGCGGTCAGTTGAAGTCCGAATCCGAGCGCATGCGCAAGACCGAACGGCTGGCTTTCGAAGCGATGATGATCGCCAATCACGGCGAGGACTGAGATCGATGCTCGTCAGACTGCGCAAGCCGATCAGGCTCCTCTGGGGCTATGTCGCCGCTTGCGCCCTGATGGGCTTCGTGCTCGCCTGCGTTGCCGCATGGACGATGCCGGAGACGGCTGCACCTGAGGTTTTCGCACTGACGATCGCACTGACCAAGCTTGCGATGATCGTCAGTGTCCTTCCATCGATTGTTGTTATTCCGATTCTGGAATGGCGCGGAATGCGCCGCTGGTATGGCTACGCGATCTATGGAGCCGTACTGTCGGCGGTCGCTTCCGTCCTGATTTCAGGGGGCATCGAGCGGCCGCAACCTTTCAATCTCATCACCATCGCGATCTGCTTTGCCTTCCTGGGGGCCGCAAGCGCCAGTGTTTACTGGTGGATCGCGGGCCGGTTCGCCGGACGTGGTGCCGTTCTCAGCGAGCCTGAGTGAAGAAGATTTTGACCGCGAAGATCGAGAAGACGCCGGCAAAGGCATAGTCGAGGCCGCGCATTACCCCGCGGTTACGCTGCAGCCAGGACGACAGGCCGTCGGCGGCAAGAACGACGAGCGCGTTCACCGGCATTCCGATGACGATGAAGAAGAAGCCGAGGAACAGCAGCTTGTGCGTGACGGCGGGATCGCCGGCCGTGACGAACTGCGGCAGGAAGGTCATGAAGAAGATGATGACCTTGGGATTCAGCAGATTGACCCAGAAGCCGTTGGAGACGTTGGAAAATGCTGTGCCTTTGACGGCGTCGATCTTCTTGACCGACAGGCTGGAGCCGAAACGGATCGCCTGGATCGCCAGCCACAGCAAATAGGCGGCGCCGCCGGTCTTCAGGATCGTGAACGCAATGGGCGACGCCGTAATCAACGCGGAGATGCCGAAGGCCACCAGGCAGGTGTGAACGACGACGCCGAGGGTGGTGCCGAGCACGACGAAAAGGGCCGCCTTCTTGCCTTGCGCCAGCGCGCGGCTGATTGACAGCGTCATGTCGGGGCCGGGCGTCATCGCCAGCAGCAGGCTCGCTGCGGAGAACGCGAGAAGGGTCGGCAGGCTGGGTATGAAGTCCACGGGAATACTCCGAAAGCCGGATTAAAGCATGTCGCGCAAAAGCGTGTCGCGGTTTTGCGGCAACGGCATGCTTAAAACAAGAACCCAAAGCGCGGAAAGCGAAGCTGAAAGATCGCCCCGCGCTTTAGGGGTTTCCCCGTCTTATCCGGCCATCGGCGGATTGCAAATCAATCCTTCTTTTCAAGGAATGCCTTGAATTGATCGGCATAGTCGGCATGCCAGCGCGATAGCGGCGGCCGGTTCTCGACGATGTCGCCAGCCGCCCAAAGCATGCGGCGCTCGTCAACAGACCGGGCTACGTCATTGTCCGGGCAAAGAATGTAGAAATCGCCGCGTTTCAGGCTTTCGACCATGAAGTCGACGGTTTGCTCCGGTGTCCAGGCGGCGGCCGGCTTCTCCTTGCGCTCGCCTTTCGTAAGACCGGTGAAAACAAAGCCCGGGATCAGCAGGTGCGCGGATATCTTCGCGCCTTCGGTGTTGCGCAGCTCGTGCTGCAGGGCTTCGGTGAATACCTTCACCCCGGCCTTCGAGACATTATAGGCAGGATTGCCTGGGGGCGTGGTGATGCCCTGCTTCGAGCCGGTGTTGATGATAACGCCCGCTTCGCCATGGGCGATCATGCCAGGCCCGAAGACGCGCGTACCGTTGATGACGCCGAGCAGATTGACGCCGAGAATGGCGTCCCAGCCAGACTGATCGCTGAAGATCGAGGTTTCAGGGCCGATGCCGGCATTGTTCATCAGCACATGCACGCGGCCGAAACGCTGAAGGACCGTGCGTTCCAATGCTTCCAGCGCTTGCCTGCTGGCAACATCGGTCTCGACGGCCAGCACATGCTCTTCGCCTGTGATCGTCTTGAGTTCGGCGGCGGCCTGCGCCAGCCGATCACCTCCGAGGTCGGCAATGGCGACGCTCATGCCGAGCGAGGCGAAATATTTCGCCGCGGCGAAGCCGATGCCGGACGCGCCGCCGGTGATGACGGCAACATTTGATTTCCTGAAAATGGCTTGAATATCGGTCAAAGACGCGTCCTCCGAGGCATTGCTTGCTCGCCGCCGAATATGGGGCTTTCCGAAGGCGAGTCAAACACATGCCGCATCACCGCGCGGTGCCGCACCCTGCTTCCCCTTGCGCCTCACGATAATCTCGCTAAAAGTTCCGCGATACAGGTTTGCGGGCCTCTCCCCTGGCTCGCCTTGAAACGGAACTCATCATGGCATCACATAAAGACGTGAAGAAAGTCGTTCTCGCCTATTCCGGCGGTCTCGACACCTCGATTATCCTGAAGTGGCTGCAGACGGAGCTGGGCGCCGAAGTCGTGACCTTCACCGCCGATCTCGGGCAAGGCGAAGAGCTGGAGCCGGCGCGCAAGAAGGCCGAGTTGCTCGGCATCAAGGAAATCTACATCGAGGACGTGCGCGAAGAGTTCGTGCGCGATTTCGTCTTCCCGATGTTCCGCGCCAATGCCGTCTACGAAGGCGTCTACCTGCTCGGCACCTCGATCGCTCGCCCGCTGATCTCCAAGCATCTCATCGAGATCGCCAAGAAGACCGGCGCTGACGCCATCGCGCATGGCGCGACCGGCAAGGGCAACGACCAGGTCCGCTTCGAACTTTCGGCCTATGCTTTGAATCCGGACATCAAGATCATCGCTCCGTGGCGTGACTGGTCGTTCAAGAGCCGTACCGACCTGCTTGAATTCGCCGAGAAGCACCAGATCCCGGTTGCCAAGGACAAGAAGGGCGAAGCGCCGTTCTCCGTCGACGCCAACCTGCTGCACTCCTCCTCCGAAGGTAAGGTTCTGGAAGATCCGGCCCAGGAAGCCCCGGAATACGTGCACATGCGCACGATCTCGCCGGAGGCTGCTCCCGACAAGGCCACGATCATCAAGGTCGGCTTTGAAAAGGGCGATGCCGTTTCGATCAACGGTCAGCGCCTGAGCCCGGCAACCCTGCTTGCGAAGCTGAACGAATACGGTCGCGACAACGGCATCGGCCGTCTCGATCTCGTCGAAAACCGTTTCGTCGGCATGAAGTCGCGCGGTGTTTACGAAACCCCCGGCGGTACGATCCTGCTTGCAGCCCATCGCGCCATCGAATCCATCACGCTCGACCGTGGTGCCGCGCACCTCAAGGACGAGCTGATGCCGCGTTACGCAGAGCTCATCTACTACGGCTTCTGGTTCTCGCCTGAGCGCGAAATGCTGCAGGCGCTGATCGATAAGAGCCAGGAGCATGTCGAAGGCGAAGTGACGCTGAAGCTCTACAAGGGCAATGTCATGACCATCGGCCGCGAAAGCCCGAAGTCGCTCTATTCCGACAAGCTGGTTACTTTCGAAGACGATCAGGGCGCCTACGACCAGAAGGATGCGGCCGGCTTCATCAAGCTGAATGCGCTGCGCCTGCGCACGCTCGGCAAGCGCAATCTGTCGAAGTAAGCATCGCTTAAACGAAGAAACCCGCCTCTGGTGACCGGAGGCGGGTTTTTGTTTGCCGAAACGACGGAGGCTACTGGCGTTTAGTCCACCGGCCTCAGTTCGCGTTCGATCTCTGCCGGCAATTCGACCTTCTGCAGATTGCTGCGGAAGGCACAGAGCGCATCATGCAGCTGCATTTGCAGTCCTTGATCGAACCCCTGCGTCGCATTGCGTTCGACCTCACAGACTTCCCTGTCGATCTGCTTCAGCTTGGTTTCGGCCGATTCCGAAAGCACAATCCTCTTGGCGCGGCGGTCAAGCGGATCGGGCTGACGTTCGATCAGGCCTCGTGCCTGCAACTTGTCCAGAAAGGCGCTGACTGTCATCGGCTCCAACCCCATTCTGGAAGCGATGTCGAGTTGGCGACTGCCGTTGATGGCGGCGACCTGCATCAAGGTTCTTGCTTCGCCCGCCGTCAGGCCGAGGCCAGCGACGAGAATGCGTCGCTCGAAGGCCGTCCTGATCAAACGGGCGCAATCGCTCACAAGAAAAGCGAGCGAATCCGTATTAATCCTGCTGTTCATAAGCGTTTCCCTACCTACGCTTTTCATTTCTGGGGCCCCACGACGTTCTTATTGGTTTAAACCCATGAACACAACGTCTTCTTCAGTCATAAAGCGAACGGCAACTTGACCCGGTTCAGGATATTGCTAGTCTTCCGCGATCAGCGGTAGGGATCCCCCAGTCATGACGCAATCGCTTGTTGTCGGCGCTTTTCTGGCGGCGCTGTTTTATGTGCTGATTCCCGGACCTGCTTTTCTGGCGCTACTCGGCATCGGAGCGGGACAGGGACGCAAGGCCGGCGCGTTCTTCGTCAGCGGCCATCTGCTGGGCGATCTCGTCTGGTCGACGCTTGCCTTGGTCGCCATCGTCGGTGCCAAAACCATCGGCACATTCGTGTTCGACCTGCTCGGATTGCTATGCGGATTCTATCTCGCCTGGATCGGCTGGAATGCCGTGACCGCCAAGCCGAAGGGCGACGGCCAGGCGCTCATCAATGTCGATCGTCCATTCCGCCGTGGTCTGATTTTCGGCGTCACCAATCCGAAAGGATATCCCGTTGCGCTGGCTACGTTCACGGCGCTCGTTGCAGGCTCTGCCGGCGCATTGACGTTCAGCGCCCTGCCGCTGCTGCTCACGGTTTCCTTTGCCGGCTTCATAACTGCCGATGTCATTCTCGTCAGCATCATTGGAGCGAGCGCCGTGCGCCGTTTCTACCGCTCCCATGAGCGGTTGATCGTGCGCTGTTCGGGTGTGCTCTTCATGGGGTTTGCGGTGCAGGCGCTCTGGCATGCGACGCCCGGCCTGCTTGGCTGGCGCAAGGCCTGATCTTCCCACAGTATCAGCCCGAAATCGGAATCGATTTTCGGAAAGCCTGATGCGTAGTTTCAAAGAGATAGAGCGCCTTTGCGCTTCCGAGAGGAAGCACGACGCTCTAGTGAATTTGTTTCGCCCTGCCATACCAATTCGGCGGGGGTAGCCTTATATCGTGCTTCGATCAGATGTCTGTCGAAAGGATGCCTCGCATGTCTTCCCTTACCGCCGTCAATCCCGCGCTTATCGAATGGACCGGACATCAGGGTTTGCCGCGCTTCGACGCCGTGAAGGATTCTGACTTTGCTGCTGCTTTCGATGCAGCGCTCGCAGCACATGAGACGGAAATCGATGGGATCGCCGGTCAGAGCGAGGCTCCGACCTTCGCGAACACCGTGATCGCGCTCGAACTTGCCGGCGATGAACTCTCGCGCATTTCGGCGCTGTTCTGGAATAAGGCCGGTGCCCACACCAACGAAGCGATCCAGGCGCTGGAGCGGGAGATTGCGCCGAAGATGGCGCGACATTATTCGAAGATCGGCACGAATGCCGCGCTCTTTGCGCGCATCGATACGCTTTGGGAAGACCGCGATCAGCTTGGCCTGACGCTGGAAGAGACGCGCGTGCTCGAGCGGCATTGGAAGGGCTTCGTGAAAGCCGGTGCCAAGCTCCCGAAGGCGGAGCAGGAGCGTCTTTCCGCGATCAACGAGAAGCTCGCTGGTCTCGGTGCGCAGTTCGGCCAGAACGTGCTTGCCGATGAAAAGAGCTGGGCGCTTCTCCTCTCGGAGGAGGCCGATCTCGCCGGGCTTCCGGACTATCTGCGCGATGCGATGGCCGCCGCTGCGCGCGAGCGCGGCGAGGAGGGCAAATATGCGGTCACCCTGTCCCGCTCGATCATCGAACCGTTCCTGACCTCATCGGAGCGCCGCGATCTGCGCGAGCAGGCTTTCAAGGCCTGGGTGGCGCGCGGGGCCAATGGCGGTAAAACCGACAATCGCGAGATCATCCGCGAGACGCTGGCGCTACGGGCTGAGAAGGCCAAGCTGCTCGGTTATGCCAACTTCGCCGAGCTGAAGCTCGACAATACCATGGCGAAAACTCCGACGGCCGTAAACGATCTGCTGATGGCGGTATGGTCGAAGGCGGCGGCGCGGGCCGGCGAGGAAGAAAAGGATATCGCTGCACTGATCGCCGAAGAGGGTCGCAATCACGAGGTCATGCCTTGGGATTGGCGCCACTACGCCGAGAAAATCCGGACGCAGAAGTTCGATTTCTCCGAAACGGAGCTGAAGCCCTATCTGCAGCTTGAGAAGATCATCGCCGCCTGCTTCGATGTCGCCGGCCGTCTCTTCGGTATCAAGGCAGTCGAGCAGAAGGGCGTTCCCGCCTATCATCCCGATGTGCGCGTCTTCGAGATCCGTGATCGCTCCGACAAGCTCGTCGCACTGTTCCTCGGCGATTATTTTGCTCGAAGCTCCAAGCGCTCCGGTGCCTGGATGAGCTCGTTCCAGTCGCAGCACAAGCTGCCGCTGAAGAACGGCCATGTCGGCGAGTTGCCGATCATCTATAATGTCTGCAATTTCGCCAAGCCGGCGGAGGGTAAGCCGGCGCTGCTGTCGCTCGACGATGCGCGCACACTGTTCCATGAATTCGGCCACGCCCTGCACGGCATGCTTTCCAATGTCACCTATCCCTCGGTCTCGGGCACCGGCGTTTCCCGCGACTTCGTCGAATTGCCGTCGCAGCTCTACGAGCACTGGCTGACGGTGCCGGCCATTCTCAAGGAATATGCCGTTCACTACGAGACCGGCGCTCCGATTCCGCAAGCGCTGCTCGACAAGGTTCTGGCCGCCCGCACCTTCAATGCCGGCTTCAACACGGTCGAGTTTACGTCCTCGGCCCTGGTTGACATGGCCTTCCACACTCGCGGTGCGGTCGAAGATCCGATGGCGGTGCAGGGCGAAGTGCTTGCCGAGATCGGCATGCCGAAATCGATCGTCATGCGCCATGCGACGCCGCACTTCCAGCATGTGTTTGCCGGTGACGGTTATTCGGCCGGCTATTATTCCTACATGTGGTCGGAAGTGCTCGACGCTGACGCCTTCGCAGCTTTCGAGGAAACCGGCGACGCCTTCAATGCGGACATGGCCACAAAATTGAAGGCTAACATCTATTCCGTCGGCGGCTCTATCGATCCGGAAGAAACCTACAAAGCCTTCCGCGGCAAGCTGCCGAGCCCGGATGCGATGCTGAAGAAAAAGGGCCTGGCCGCCTGATTTTGGCGTTTCGATGCAGAAGAACTCAGTCGCTAGAGGTCAGCTCTGGCGACTGTTTTTTAAGTAATGCTCGTTGCGCATTGATTTGCCCACTCGATCAGGGCTTGCGCGACAGCATCCTTAGCAGCCCTGTCAGCTGATCGGCCTGCGTATCGTCCAGCTTGTTACCCAAATGGCGTTGAAGTGCCGGCGCGTAGACCGACCACATGCGGTTGCGCATGGCGCTCCCCGCTTCGGTGATGACGACCCAGCGGCCTCGGCCGTCGTCAGAAAATACTTCGCGGTAAACAAGGCCAGCCTTTTCCATCCGGTCGAGAAGCCGGGATAGGTTATGCTGGGCGAGGAGCGTGCGTTCCTCGATCTCGTAGGGCCGCAACTTTCCGGCCGTCGCCTGCGTCAATTCCCACAGCACATCATACCAGCCAAGGGGTGGCAGTTCCGCCGCCTTCAAGTCGTGCTCGATTGCGGCGAGGACGATTTGCTGTGTGCGCATCAAGCCAATCCACGCTCGCGTGATCGCGGGCGAGGGCTTTGGGGTTTCGGTATCTGAATGATCGGACATAGATGCAATTACATCTATATTGACCGTGTTGGCAAGCCTCGATATAGATGCAATTACATCTATATCGAGCAACGACTCCCGGAGATACGATTATGCCTGATACGAAATTGGTTCTCGTCAGCCATCACCTCTGCCCCTATGTCCAGCGAGCCGCGATCACGCTTGTTGAAAAAGGTACGCCATTCGAGATCCGCTATGTCGATCTGTCGGCCAAGCCAGATTGGTTTCTGGCTATTTCTCCGCTCGGCAAAGTGCCGCTTCTGATCGTGCGGCAGGAGGAGGGAATGGAAACGGTTCTGTTCGAGAGTGCCGTGATCTGCGAGTACCTGGAGGAAACCCAGCCGGGTCCGCGGCTCCATCCGGCGGATCCGCTGGCGCGTGCCCGTCATCGCGGCTGGATGGAATTCGGTTCTTCGATCCTTTCGGACCTGTGGGGATTTGAGACCGCCAAGGACGAGGGAACCTATGAGGCCAAGCGGAAAGCGCTGGCCGATAAGTTTGTTCGCGTCGAGACGGAGTTGAAGGATGGTCCCTTCTTCGCGCAGGCGGCGTTCAGCCTGGTCGATGCGGTCTTCGCGCCGATCTTCCGTTACTTTGACGTGTTCGACACCATCACGCCGACCGGCGTTTTCGATGGGCTACCGCGTGTCAAGGCATGGCGCGCAGAGTTGGCGTCGCGGCAAAGCGTGCGAGACGCGGTGACGCACGACTATGCGGATCGCCTCAATGCTTTCCTGCTGAATCATGAGGCTTGGCTGTTGAAGCGCGCCGCTTGACGGGGCGGCGAGGGCCTGGAGGAAGGCGGGCGCAGTCTTTGATGCTGGCGGCAGAGCAACCGAGAACCCTCACCGCAAATACGAGGTTGATGCGTTCCGGAGGCGCAAAGAGCCGGCTTTCAGCTGCTTTCTTGCCTCCCCCCTTTCGCATTCGCGAAAAAAAGGGTATGAGCGCGCCAAATGCAATTGGCGTGTTGACCAGACACTGCGCCCCAGCCTCAGAGATAAAGACATATGGCACTTCGCAACATCGCGATCATCGCGCACGTTGACCATGGGAAAACCACCCTCGTCGACGAGCTCCTGAAGCAGTCCGGCTCCTTCCGCGAGAACCAGCGCGTTGCCGAACGCGTCATGGACTCCAACGACCTGGAAAAGGAACGCGGCATCACCATTCTTGCCAAGGCGACTTCTGTCGTCTGGAAGGATACACGCATCAACATCGTCGATACCCCCGGCCACGCCGACTTCGGCGGTGAAGTCGAGCGCATCCTGTCGATGGTGGACGGTGCGATCGTTCTCGTCGATGCCGCCGAAGGCCCCATGCCGCAGACCAAGTTCGTTGTCGGCAAGGCGCTGAA
This sequence comes from Rhizobium sp. ASV20, assembly GCF_016429015.1. GTDB lineage: Bacteria > Pseudomonadota > Alphaproteobacteria > Rhizobiales > Rhizobiaceae > Rhizobium. The sequence goes on along the minus strand of NZ_JAELTU010000143.1, from coordinate 4,300 downwards.
GGTTGGTCTTCGCCCGATCGTAGCGATCAACAAGATCGACCGTCCGGACGCGCGCCACGAAGAAGTCATCAACGAAGTGTTCGACCTCTTCGCCAATCTCGACGCCACCGACGAGCAGCTCGACTTCCCGATCCTCTACGGTTCCGGCCGTAACGGCTGGATGAACTATTCGCCCGAAGGTCCGAAGGACGAAGGTCTTGGCCCGCTTCTCGACCTCGTCGTCAAGCACGTTCCGGAGCCGACCGTCGGTGAAGGCCCGTTCCGCATGATCGGCACGATCCTGGAAGCGAACCCCTTCCTCGGCCGCATTATCACCGGCCGTATCCATTCTGGTTCGATCAAGCCGAACCAGGCCGTTAAGGTTCTGGGTGCCGACGGTAACCTCATCGAAACCGGCCGTATCTCGAAGATCCTCGCCTTCCGGGGCATCGAGCGTCAGCCGATCGAAGAAGCGCAGGCAGGCGACATTGTCGCCATCGCCGGCCTGTCCAAGGGCACCGTCGCCGATACCTTCTGCGACCCGCAGGTCTCCGAGCCGCTGATCGCTCAGCCGATCGATCCGCCGACCGTTACCATGTCCTTCATCGTCAACGACAGCCCCTATGCCGGCACCGAAGGCGACAAGGTCACCTCGCGCGTCATCCGTGATCGCCTCTTCAAGGAAGCCGAAGGCAACGTTGCACTGAAGATCGAAGAAGCCGAAGGCAAGGATTCGTTCTACGTTTCCGGCCGCGGCGAATTGCAGCTCGCCGTTCTGATCGAGACCATGCGCCGCGAAGGCTTCGAGCTTGCCGTGTCGCGTCCGCGCGTCGTCATGCACAAGAATGAGAGCGGCCAGGTTCTCGAGCCGATCGAGGAAGTCGTTATCGACGTCGATGAAGAGCATTCCGGCATCGTCGTGCAGAAGATGTCCGAGCGTAAGGCTGAAATGGTCGAGCTGCGTCCCTCGGGTGGCAATCGTGTCCGTCTGGTCTTCTGGGCGCCGACTCGCGGCCTCATCGGCTATCAGTCGGAACTTCTGACCGATACGCGCGGTACGGCCGTCATGAACCGTCTGTTCCATGACTATCAGCCTTACAAGGGCGAAATCGGTGGCCGCGTCAACGGCGTTCTGCTGGCCAACGAAGCCGGCGAAGCCGTCGCCTACGCCCTGTTCAACCTGGAAGACCGCGGCCCGATGATCATCGACGCCGGCGAGAAGGTTTATGCCGGCATGATCATCGGCATCCACTCGCGCGACAACGACCTCGAGGTCAACGTGCTGAAGGGTAAGAAGCTCACCAACATCCGCGCTGCCGGCAAGGATGAAGCCGTGAAGCTGACGCCGCCGATCCGCATGACGCTCGACCGCGCACTTTCCTGGATCCAGGACGACGAGCTGGTCGAAGTCACGCCGAAGTCGATCCGTCTTCGCAAGATGTATCTCGATCCGAACGAGCGCAAGCGCTTCGAGAAGGCTCGTCTGGCCTAATAGCCAACTGCCTGGAACATTCGACCCCGGCCATCGTGCCGGGGTTTTTATTTGTATGTTCGGTTTTTGAGCCCTTGTCCTAAAGGTTAAAAAGTCGTTAATTTTTGTTAATGATCCACGGATAAAGCCTGTGGGCAAGTTTGCCATCTTTATGAATGAGGATGGTTAATTCGCGTTCGCAAGACCAGAGTAGACGTTATGAAGACGTTGTCGATTGATGTTCGGCGGGCAGAACCCCATGATGCCCGGGCCATTTCGGAGGTGCACCGCCAGGCGTGGCAGTACACCTATGCCGGCATCATTCCGCATCGCGCGCTCGGGCAGATGATCGAGCGTCGCGGCGAGGCCTGGTGGCGCAAGGCGACCAGCGGTCCGGCAACGCTGCTGGTTCTGGATGTCGCCGGCGAGATCGCCGGCTATGCGACGCTCGGCCTCAACCGTGCGCGTGCTCTTCCGCAGGAAGGCGAGATCTACGAACTCTACCTGCGCCCGCAATATCAGGGTCTGGGCCTGGGCCGCATGCTGTTCGGCGAGGCTCGCCGGCTCCTGAAGTCGCTCGGCTGCAAGGGTCTGGTTGTCTGGTGCCTTGAAGAAAACGAGAACGCCTACCGCTTCTATCGCGGGCAGGGCGGCGCCGATTTCTGCGAAGGCATCGAGACCTTCGACCACAGACAGCTCAAGAAGATTGGTTTCGTCTGGCCGTAAGCGGAAACTAAATCCGCCGGTTTTCCGATGTGTTGTTGCGTTGCGGCATGAATCCTATTATTTGGCTGGCGGCAACCATCCTTATTAGGGGACACGCATGCGCATCGACGCGATTTCCATTGGCAAGAACCCGCCCGAAGACGTCAACGTCATCGTTGAAGTGCCGGTCGGCGGTCATCCGATCAAGTACGAAATGGACAAGGACGCCGGCACGCTGGTCGTCGACCGTTTCCTCTATACGCCGATGACCTACCCGGGCAATTACGGCTTCGTTCCTCACACGCTCTCCGAAGACGGCGACCCGATCGACGTGCTGATCGCCAGCACCCGTCCGCTCGTTCCCGGCTGCGTCATCAACGTTCGCCCCATCGGCGTGCTGAAGATGGAAGACAATTCCGGCAAGGACGAGAAGATCATTGCCGTTCCCTCGCCGAAGCTGACGCTGCGTTACGAGAAGGTCAAGGAACATACCGACCTGCCGGAAATCACGCTGAAGCAGATCGAGCACTTCTTCGAGCACTACAAGGATCTGGAGCCCGGCAAGTGGGTCAAGATCTATGGCTGGGGCGGCTCCAAGGAAGCAGGCGAGCTGATCGTTGAAGCTATCGAGCGCGCCAAGAAGGCGAAGGCCTGATTTAGCTCTTCGCGATAGCGGTTAATTTCACCATCAGATCCTCCGGTTCGCCTTCGATCCGGAGGATTTTTTTACGCGCAGTTTCGCCGCTCAGCAGCGCAAGCGAGGATTTGGGGATGCCGAGGCTCTTGGCAAGCAGCGCGATCAGCGCCTTGTTGGCCTTGCCCTTTTCCGGCGCGACAGAGACGCGCGCCCTTAGATAGCTTTCGCCGTCGCTACCCGTTTCGACGCCGTCGATCGCGTCACGCCCACCATTGGGCGTGAGACGCACGGATAGCCGCAGGTGATCCGAAGAAGCCTGCCAGGGCTCATTCAACGCAGGAATAGCGGAACCAGCGAGTTCCACATCAGCGAGCGAATGAAGAAGATCAGCAGCAGCAGGATGACGGGCGAGATGTCGATGCCGCCGAGATCGGGCAGGATGCGGCGGATCGGACGCAGAGCCGGTTCGGTGACCGCATACAGGAAGCTGCCGACGGAGTTGACGAACTGATTGCTCGAATTGATGACGTTGAAAGCATAAAGCCAGGAAAAGATGGCGCTGGCGATCAGCACCCAAGTATAAAGATTCAAAGCCAGATCAATGGTTTGAAATAAGGCGAGCATGTCCGTCTCCATTTCGCGGTTCCGCAAATTATTGTTTGCGCTACGCGTTGTCAATATCGTTTTCTATTTGATTTCATTGATGAATTTTGCCGGCTGGTTCAGTCGTCGATTGCCGGGCATCATCCATCCATGGGTGAGAAAACGGGCGCTTGTTGTCCGCAGTATCATTCCACGCGACAATAGATAAGTGGTGTTGAACACAGCACCAAGAATTACGTCCTGTAAAAGCTCAGCGGAATTGAGGCGGGCGTCGAGGCGTCGGGTGCCACATTCGTGATGCAGAGTGCTCGCGATCCTTCACCCGTTCGAAAATCTTGGTTCCGATGAGGTTGCCAGGACATGCGTCGATTGAGGCAAAAGAGCCTTGACAGCCGCAAGCGGCCTCTGTATCGCGTACATGTCTAGGTTGGACTAGGCCATTTTCTCAAAATCGTAATACGCGATTCATCGAACGTCATTTTCTCGCGGGTCAAGTGTGAGCTTGCCGGGAGAGATGCGAATGAGAAGTGTTGGTCTCGGTCTGCCGGTATGTTTGATCCCTGAAATGCGGTGATCAAACAGCTTCCTTCAGGCCGCGGCCGAACGGGAGATCAACCGTGACCTATAAATTTCAGAAGTTTCCTCGTTCGAACATCGTCAGGTTTGCGCCGGCATCCGCCGAAAGTCGGGGCGCTGGTTCATCGCCGGCCAAGCTGCGGGGCACCGCCGGCAGCCCGCCGGCTCCCCGTCAGCATCTTTGTGCCCACTGGCACGTCAACTCCGGCACAGGCCGCCTCGAGATGCGATGGCACCTGACGGATGACGAGATAGGATTGCGATGGGTGGCCGCCTCGTTTGACAGGCTGATGGTGATGCTGACGCCGCGGCGTCTGCGGACCGTCGAT
>NZ_JAELTU010001010.1 GCF_016429015.1 Rhizobium sp. ASV20 | reverse complement strand
TGAGGCCACCTGAGATCGCCAGAAAATCTAAAAGGCAGGGTTTCCCCTGCCTTTGGTGCTGGCCAGCAGGCCAGAGAAGAGACTACATCTCGCGTCCGAGATGGGTGCCGATCCGCAGATCAGAACCTGTCTCTTATACACATCTCCGAGCCCACGAGACATCGGCGAAGATCGCGTATGCCGTCTTCGGCTTGAAAAGGGGGGGGGGGGGGGGGGGGGGGGGGGGGGGGGGGGGGGGGGGGGGGGGGGGGGGGGGGGGGGGGGGGGGGGGGGGGGGGGGGGGGGGGGGGGGGGGGGGGGG
>NZ_JAELTU010001009.1 GCF_016429015.1 Rhizobium sp. ASV20 | reverse complement strand
CCCCCCCCCCCCCCCCCCCCCCCCCCCCCCCCCCCCCCCCCCCCCCCCCCCCCCCCCCCCCCCCCCCCCCCCCCCCCCCCCCCCCCCCCCCCCCCCCCCCCCCTCTTCCAGCAGAAGACGGCATACGCGATCTTCGCCGATGTCTCGTGGGCTCGGAGATGTGTATAAGAGACAGGGTTATCGCCGCCGGCCTCCGACTGACGCCGCATACCGTCCAGCCGTTTCAGGATTTCGCGGTTGAAGACGCTCAAGCCTTCCCGCGCAAAACCTTTGAGTGCAAGGCGAGCCATGCGCTCATCCCA
>NZ_JAELTU010000142.1 GCF_016429015.1 Rhizobium sp. ASV20 | reverse complement strand
GGTACGGGCATTGCCGTTTCGGCACGAACGCAGGCTCCCGAAGAGGCGAAGGCCTTTGCCCGTTGGATCGCCGGCGGGCCGGTGCAGGCGGGCATTTATGCGAGCGGAAACGGGCAGCCCGGCCATGCCGACGCCTGGGTCAGTGATGCGGTCAATGCGCCGGCGCTCGACTTTTACCGCAACACGCGCGCAACGCTTGAGGGCGCCTATGTGCGGCCGCGGCATGACGGCTATATGGCATTTCAAAGCGACGCATCCGAGGTGATTAGCGATGGACTGCGCACCGGCGAGCAGCATACAGTCCTCGTCGACAGGCTGAACCGCCGCTTCGCGCAGTCCTTCGAGGGATAGGCACAAGGCTGCGCCAACCGATTGTTATTGCATGATCTTGTTCAAGTTGCTGGCCATGCGGCCGGGATGGATGGGGTCATGGTTCCCGAGGAAAGGATCAGGATTATGGGTCACGGGCTGGAAGGCAAGAAGGTCGTCATCACGGCGGCGGGGCAGGGCATCGGCAGGGCATCGGCGGAGCGCTTCATCTCGCTTGGCGCGCATGTCTATGCCACCGACATCAATGAGCAGACGCTCTCGACGCTGGATGGCGCCACCAAGCATGTGTTGAACGTGCTCGACAGCGCTGCCGTCAAGGCCTACGCCGACGAGATTGGCCCGATCGATGTGCTCTTCAATTGCGCCGGTTTCGTCCATGCGGGCACGATCCTCGACTGCGAAGAGAAGGATTGGGATTTCTCCTTCAACCTCAATGCCAAGGCGATGTACGTGACCTGCCGCACCTTCCTGCCGGGCATGCTGGAGAAGGGCAAGGGCTCGATCGTCAATATGGCTTCGGTCGCATCCAGCGTGAAAGGCGTGCCCAATCGCTTCGCCTATTGCGCCTCGAAAGCCGCCGTCATCGGGCTCACCAAGTCGATCGCTGCCGATTTTGTTGCCAAGGGCATCCGCGCCAACGCCATTTGCCCCGGCACCGTCGACAGCCCTTCGTTGCATGATCGGCTCAGGGCAACCGGCGACTACGACAAGGCGATGAAAGACTTCATCGCCCGCCAACCGATGGGCCGTATCGCAACCGCCGAAGAGATTGCCGCGCTGGTGACTTATCTTGCCGGCGACGAAGCAGGCTTCACGACTGGGCAGACCCACGTCATCGACGGCGGCTGGACAGGCTGAGTTTTCTTTCAATGACGCAGAAGGCCCCGTATTGCGGGGCCTTCTTTTATTTGCCACTCTCATCGGCGAATCGACGTCCCGCAAGACGATTTGCGATTGGGAGAGCCGCATGGATGCACACGGACATTTGCATCGTTCGAGATGGCAGGTCTTGTGGCGCAAGCATCATGTGATCGTAATCTCGGTGCTTGCCGGCATCGCCGTCTTCCTGCTTCTGACGTCGCGTGATTTCAATGTCGGCAATCTACTGATTGCCTGGGACACGACGGCCAGCGTCTTCATCGTCTACAGCCTCTACCGGATGCTGACCGCCGATGCGCAGCGCATCCGCAAACGGTCTGCCGACCTGGATTTTTCAGACGGGTTTTTGCTGTTCCTGTCGATTGCGGCCGCCATCGCGAGTATCGGCGGCATCGTGCTCGATCTGCTCGGGGTCAAGGATGCCTCGCCGGAAGTTGCGTTCTTCCGCGTGATGATGGCGATCGTGACGATCCTGATCTCTTGGGCCTTCCTCCACACGCTGTTCACCATCCACTATGCGCATCGGTTCTACAGCGCTCCGGGCAAGGGGCAGGGGCTGAAATTTGCCGAGCCGGTAGAGGAGCCGATCTATTGGGACTTCCTCTATTTTTCCTTCACCATCGGCGTGGCGGCGCAGACTGCCGATATCGGTATTTCGACGGTTTCAATGCGTAAGCTGGCGCTTCTGCATGCCATCCTGTCGTTCCTGTTCAACACAACAATCCTGGCGCTCGCCATAAACGTCGGGGCGAGCCTGATCTAAGCCCGCCCCGGTGCGCCGATGGTCAATGTCGTCAGACGACGGCGTTGCCAGCCATGACTGCCAGAACCAGGAAAATCAGGAAGATGATCAGGAAGATGCCGAAGAGCACGCGCGCAATGGTTGCGGTTGCCGCCGACACGCCAGAAAAGCCGAAAAAGCCGCTAATCAACGAAACCACAAAGAAAATGAGAGCCCATTTCAGCATTTAGCAGTCTCCTCTGCGTTGTACTTCTTAAAGACGCAGAAGGTGGGCAAATTGTTCCGAAGCCGTTTCGATTATGGGAGCGCGTTGGTTTTGCGCGGGTGTTGCGGAGGGCGTCTAGATGTAAGCACCCCCTCTGTCCCGCAAGGGAGAGAGGGGGCGTCAGTGCCAAAACTCAGGAAGGCCGGTTTAGGTTCTGCTGTCTCTTAGCCGTGATTGATCATCACATGCCGCACGGCGGTATAGTCTTCGATGGCGTAGACCGACATATCCTTGCCATAGCCTGATTGCTTCAGGCCGCCGTGGGGCATCTCGTTAACCAGCATGAAATGGGTGTTGATCCAGGTGCAGCCATATTGCAGGCGTGCGGCAGTTTGCATGCCGCGGCTGATGTCCTTGGTCCAGACCGACGAAGCGAGGCCATAGTCGCTATCATTGGCCCAGGAGACGGCATCGTCAGGGTTGGTGAAGCGCGTCACCGAAACCACGGGGCCGAAGACCTCGCGGCGGACGATCTCGTCGTCCTGCGTAGCGCCGGCAACGATGGTCGGCGCATAGAAGAAGCCGCGGTCGCCGGAGATCTTGCCGCCGGTGGTGATCTCGATATGCTTGTGTTCGGCTGCGCGGGTGACGAAGCTTTCGACACGGTCGCGCTGGCGCTTGGAGATCAGCGGGCCGATCTCGTTCTCGGTATCGTCAGTCTGGTTGAATTTGATGCTTGATACCGCGGAGGTCAGGTCGGCGACGAAATTGTCGTAGACCTTGGCGTCGGCATAGATGCGGCAGGCGGCGGTGCAGTCCTGGCCGGCATTGTAGTAGCCGAAGGTGCGGATGCCTGACACGACGGCGTCGATATCGGCGTCATCGAAGATGATGACGGGCGCCTTGCCGCCGAGCTCGAGATGCGTGCGCTTGACCGTCTTGGCGGCGGCCGCAAGCACCTTCTTGCCGGTCGCGACATCGCCGGTGATGGAGACCATGCCGATCTTCGGGTGGTTGATCAGCGCGTTGCCGACGCTTTCGCCACGACCGAGGATGACGTTGACCACGCCTTCCGGCAGGATGTCAGCCAACAGCTTCGCCATTTTCAGTGCCGTCAGCGGCGTCTGCTCGGAAGGCTTAAAGACGACGGTGTTGCCGCCTGCTATCGCCGGCGCCAGCTTCCAGGCCATCATCATCAGCGGATAGTTCCAGGGCGCAATGGAGCCGACGATGCCGATCGGGTCGCGGCGGATCATCGAGGTGTGTCCGGGCAGATACTCGCCGGCAACCGGGCCGTGCAGGTTGCGCACCGCGCCCGCAAAGAAGCGGTAGCAGTCGACGATTGCCGGGATTTCGTCATTGAGCACGGCGTTGATCGGCTTGCCACAGTTCAGCGCCTCAAGCGCCGCGAAGCCTTCTGCATCCCGCTCGATGGCATCGGCGATCTTGAGCAGGTAGGCCGAGCGCTGGCTGGGCGTCGTCTGAGACCAGCTCTTGAAGGCTTTTTCCGCGGCGTCGACGGCGGCATCGATCTGGCCGAGGGAAGCCTCCGGCAGGCTCAGTACGGCCTCTCCGGTTTTCGGGTTAAGAACGCGTTCCTCCGTTTCGGTGCCGGCTTCGAAGCGGGAGCCGATCAGCATCTGGGTATCCATTATTCTCTCCCTTTTATTTGCCGCCGCCGGCGATCTGGTCGCCGTCGCGGGTAAGATAGTAGGCTGCCAGGATCGGCAGGAAAGTGACAAGCACGACAACCATGGCGACGACGTTGGTAACGGGCCGTTGGCGCGGGCGAATGAGTTCCTCCAGCATCCAGATCGGCAGCGTCATCTGCTGGCCGCCGGTGAAAGTGGTGACGATGACCTCATCGAAGGACAGCGCGAAGGCGAGCATGCCGCCCGCGAGCAGGGCCGTCCCGATATTGGGCAGGACGACGTGGCGGAAGGTCTGGAAACCATCGGCGCCAAGATCCATCGACGCTTCGATGAGCGAGCCGGAGGTACGACGGAAACGGGCGACGGCATTGTTGTAGACCACGACGACGCAGAAGGTGGCATGACCGAGAACGATCGTCCAGACCGAGAACGGGATATCGAACAGGCTGAAGGCGGAGCGCAGCGCGATGCCGGTGATGATGCCGGGAAGCGCGATCGGCAGGATAACGAGCAGCGAGATCGCTTCGCGGCCGAAGAACTTCGTCTGGCTGACGGCGGCGGCACAGAGCGTACCGAGCAGCAGGGCGATTGCCGTCGCAATGGTTGCTACCTGCACCGAGAGTGCCAGTGATGACCAGATATCCGGCCGATTCCAGGCAATGCCGAACCATTGCAGTGTGAAGCCCGGCGGCGGCCACTGATAGCTCTTCTCCTCCGTCGTGAAGGCATAGACGAAGATCAGCAGGATCGGCAGGTGCAGGAAGAGCAGGCCACCGGCGGCTGCGGTCTTCAGCGGAAATGAGGCGCGTTGGCCACGATCAGAGCGCATCGAAAGCTCCCTGTTTTTTGGCAATCCAGAGATAGATGGCCATGATGACGATCGGCACGACCGAGAAGGCGGCGGCGAGCGGCACGTTGCCGGCCGTGCCCTGTTGCGCATAGACCGCCTGGCCGATGAAGAGGCGCGAGGAACCGACAATCTGCGGAATGATGTAATCGCCCAAGGTCAGCGAGAAGGTGAAGATGGAGCCGGCGACGATGCCCGGTAGCGCCAGCGGCAGCAGCACTGTGCGGAAGGTCTGGTTCGGCGTCGCGCCGAGATCCGAGGAGGCTTCCAGCAGGTTTCCCGGCACGCGTTCGAGAGCAGCCTGCGTCGGCAGGATCATATAGGGCAGCCAGATATAGACGAAGACGAGGAAGGTGCCGATATAGCTGACCGACAGCGAGTTGCCGCCGATGATGGGCAGCGCAAGCACACCGTCGAGCAGCCAGCCGAGATGCAGCTTGGCGAAGATCCAGGTGAGGATGCCTTCCTTGGCGAGGATCAGCTTCCAAGCATAGACCTTCACCAGATAGCTCGACCAGAGCGGCAGCATGATGCCGAGATAGAACAGCGCCTTCCATTTGCCCTGCGCATAGCGGGCGGCATAGTAGGCGATGGGGAAGGCGACCAGGGCAGAGGCGACAGTGACGAGGGCGGCCATGACCACCGTGCGCACGATGATGTCGAAATTCGCCGAATTCAGCAGCTGGGCATAGGTTGAGAGCGTGAACTGGTAGTTCACCAATCCCGAGAAGTCGTCGATCGAGAAGAAGCTCTGCAGCAGCAGTGCAATCAGCGAACCGATATAGATGACACCGAGCCAGAGCAGCGGCGGTGTCAGCATCAGGAACAGCAGCAGCTTCGGGCGGCGCCAGAACAGATCGGAGAGGCGGCCGAAGACGCCGCCGCGGCCCGGCAGGATCGAAGCCGGCGTGTGTGCGGGTGAGGTCGGGAAGGCCGCGGCGTTCATGCGGCGTCATCCATGTAATGCACATCGGCCGGCTGCCAGGCGAGGCGGACAGATGTGCCGGCATCCGGTGTCGGCAGACCGGCGGGGACGGTCACATGCAGATGGGCACCGTTTGTTTCCACCGAGAGGCGGGTGGCGGCACCGAGGAAGTTCAGCGCCTTTACGGTTGCCGGCACGCCACTCTCCTCGGTCAGGCGGATGGCCTCGGGGCGAAGGCTTGCCCAGCGCCGCTCGCCGCCGAGCGACGACATGACGTCCGGGGCGATGACGTTGGAGGAGCCGACGAAATCGGCGACGAAGCGGGTCTTCGGCCGCTGATAGATATCGTGCGGCGTGCCATGCTGCACGATATGACCATCGTTGAAGACGGCGACGCGGTCGGCCATCGAAAGCGCCTCGCCCTGATCGTGGGTGACGAAGACAAAAGTGATGCCGAGCGCCCGTTGCAGGGTTTTCAACTCTTCCTGCATCTGCTCGCGCAGCTTCAGATCGAGAGCGCCGAGCGGTTCGTCGAGCAGCAGCACTTTCGGCTTGTTGACAAGGGCACGGGCGAGCGCCACGCGCTGACGCTGGCCGCCGGAGAGCTGGCCGGGACGGCGGGCGCCATAGCCCGGCAGCTTTACCAACTCCAGCGCCTGTTCGGCGGCACGTACTCTTTCGCTCTTGCCGACACCCTTGACCATCAGCCCGTAGGCGACGTTGTCGAGGATGTTGAGATGCGGAAACAGCGCATAGTCCTGGAAGACCGTGTTGACGTTGCGCCTATAGGGCGGCACGCCTTCGGCAGTCTCGCCGAAGATCTCGATATGGCCGCCTGTGGGCTGCTCGAAGCCGGCAATCAGTCTGAGGCAGGTGGTCTTGCCGGAACCGGAAGGGCCGAGCATGGCGAAGAATTCGCCGGGCGCGATTTCCAGATCGACACGGTCCACAGCGCGGACCTGGCCGAAATGGCGCGACACCTGCTGGAAACGAACGGCGTTCATTGGTTTCTCCAGGGATATGCAAAGTGTTTGAAATGATGTCAGTCGGACCGAAGCGGATCTGGTCTGCTGCAGGGGCCGGCGCATCGGCGTGCCGGCTTGGTCGCCGCTCCATCGCTTGGAGCGGCGAAGGCCAGTCTCGGATTTTATCTGCCGCCGATCACGCCGATATAGTCAGAGACCCAGCGATGATAGGGCACGCATTCGCTCTGCGAGCTGCACTTTGCAACCGGCGTTCTCCAGAAGCGGATCTTGTCGAAATGGTCGTAGCCGTTGGTGGCGCAACCGCTGTCTGTCAGGAGTTCATCGCCCTTGCAGGCTGCCGGAACGGAGGGAACGGCGCCGAACCATGCGGCCGCGTCACCCTGAACCTTGGCCTGTAGCGAGTGTTCCAGCCACATATAGGCGCAGTTGGGATGTTCGCTGTCGGCATGCAGCATGGTGGTGTCTGCCCAGCCCGTCGTTCCCTCTTCCGGGAAGGTCGAGGCGATCTTCTGCTTGTCGGCCTGCAATAGGTTCACCTGGAACGGCCAGGAGCCCGAGGCGACGACGCCCTCGTTCTTGAAGTCGTCGGTCTGGATCATCGCATCATGCCAGTAGCGGCTGACGATCTTGCGCTGGCCGCGCAGCAGTTCCAGCGCGGCCTTGTACTGGTCTTCATTAAGCTCGTAAGGGTCCTTGATGCCGAGTTCCGGCTTGTGAGCCATGAGATAGAGAGCAGCATCGGCAATGTAGATCGGGCCGTCATAGGCCTGAACGCGGCCCTTGTTGGACTTGCCGTCGGGCAGAGTCATTTCTTCGAAGACGACATTCCAGCTCTTCGGCGCCTGGCCCTTGAAGGTGTCGGTGTTGTACATCAGCACGTTCGGCCCCCAGAGATAGGGAACACCGTAGTGGACGCCGTTGACCGTGTGCCAGGGTGCATTCTTCAGCCGGTCGTCGAGGTTCTTCCAGCTCGGGATCAGGTCGGTGTTGATCGGCTGGACGCGCTTGCCGGCGACGAGGCGCAACGATGCGTCGCCCGAGGCAGTGACAAGATCAAAGCCGCCTTCGTTCATCAGGGCGACCATCTCGTCCGATGTTGCGGCAGTCTTGACGCTGACCTTGCAGCCGGTTTCCTTTTCGAAGCCAGTGACCCAATCGTAATTTTTGTCGCTCTCGCCGCGCTCGATGTAGCCGGCCCACGCGACAATGCTCACGGCGCCTTCGCCCTTGCCGAGCGTCTTCAACGGCTCGGCGGCGATGACCTGCGTGGCGAAACTTAAGCATGCGAGTGCAGCCGTGCATGATTTCAGCAAATGCTTCATCGGATCCTCCCGGTTTTGAGCCCTGATAGTCTCGATTGTATAGAGTCAGTGTCTGGCTCTCTCTTCCCGGGAGAAAAGGTGACGCGATTTCGCCGCATTCGCAAATTCATTTATCAGAAAGGTGATATCGGAAATTCCGATTCCTACCCGCGTGTGCGGGTGCTATTGAAGGCCTCGGGCCGCAGTTTGCCAACCTTCATCAGGTGTTGCAGCGTGTAGGAAATGGACAGGGCGTCATCGAGCGCATCATGGCCTCGGAGCGGTGGATGTTGCACGTCATAGTAGGCGGCGAGCTTGTCGCTGGGCGTCCTGGCCAGATCCTCGATGGGCATTCCCGCCGCCAGCAGAAGTTTAACTGCGTTATCGAAGCGGCGCGCCGGGATCGAAGGATGAATTCCGGCAACATAACAGCTGATCGCCATCATGTTCAGCTCGTCCTTCCCCCATGACCAGAAGCGAGCGCCGTCCGAGAAGCGATCCAGGCCGGCGATGGCATCCGACAATGAGATGCCTTCCGAGGTGATGTTTTGCTCGGTAATGCCGGTCAGAGCGGTGAAGAACGGGTCGAGCGCATATTGAGCGCCAAATCTGTCGACGGTACGAATATAGGCCTTGTAGCTGTCCAGAATAGGGAAACTGCCTCCGAGGCCAAGTTTGACGGCACCGATCTGGGCAACGACCGGATCGGGGTCGTGGGCAGCACACCAGGATCGGCGTTGCGACCCTTCAAGGCAAAGGAACTCACAGTCGAATATTATGGCGGTCTTCATGTCCGGCTCCTTCCCATTTGATAAATCTATGATTGCATTTGGTCTGAGACGCCAGATGATAGTCTTTGCTACCGCTGCCGCCCCGTACGCATGCTTTCGGCAACACCGACGAAATCGCGCGCGGCCTGCGGAAGGCTCGATCCCTTGCGCCACACCATGCCGACCTGCACCACAGGGAGAGAGCCCGAGACGTCGCGGCTTTCGATGCGATCGCCTTCGAGTGACCAGGGGCGGTAGACGAGGTCGGGCAGCAGCGCCACGCCGGCGCCGGTCGCGACCAGACTGCGCACTGCTTCGACAGAGCGCGTGCGGAAGGCGACATGGGGGCGGGCGCCAAGAGCGCTCAAGAGTTTGCCGGTGTTCTCCTCGATTTCGTCGATGGTCAGCATGATCAGCGGTTCGCGGGTAATATCGGCAACGCTGATGATGTCGGCCGAGACAAGGGGATGGCCCATGGGCAGCCACAGGCGATAGGGCGACGTCTCCAGGATCTCGGCCTGCAGCGCCATACGGTCTCGCAGGTTGGAAATGACCATGACGGCGACGTCGAGCTCGCCGCCAACCAGAAGATGTTCCAGATAGCCGCCATTATCCTCGATGGCGCTGACTTCGACGCCCGGGCAGGCGCGGCGATAGCGGGCCAGCAAGTCAGACAGGACATAGCCGGCAACGAGCGATGTCACGCCGATGTTCAGCGTGCCGCCAGCCTCGTTGCGCTTGCCGGAAAAGCTGGTTCGCGCATCGGAAACGGTGGCGAGAATCTTGGTCGCGTGGCGCAAAAACTGGTGGCCGTTATGGGTGATGGACAGCCCGCGCGGATGGCGCTCGAACAGCTCGACGCCGAGGTCGCTCTCCAGCTCTTTCAGGGCTTCAGTCACCGAGGATTGCGAAATAGACAGGTTCTGCGCAGCCCTGGTCACGGAGCCCTGTTCCGCGACGGCAACGAAGTATTGTAGCTGTCTCAAGGTGAAGGCCATGCCAAGGTTAGAGCATGTCCGCGGCAGGGAAAGCAAGCGCTCGTCATAGCTGTGAACGTTCGGACCTTTTTTGGTAAAGTCGTGGCAATGGATGTAAGTTTTGCCTCCGTTTTAAGTATTCCGAAACGCCAAATCCCTAACGTGAGAGTTGATCATCTTTATCGCCTCGGAGTGGTCTATGCTGGAGCAGTTGGCGTGAGCGCCTTACTGCACATTTTCCGGATGCCCCGGAAATTTGTCGTTATGATCGGCGGAGTGGCCCTTTTCGTAGGCTGCTCCGGCGTTCTGGCGATCTATTTCGGCAAGGACAGGCTTGTCGGTCTCGCATCTGTTTCCGCCAACGGGCTGCAGTGCACGGACATCAATCTCGTTACCATTCGCAAGGACAATCGCTTCTGGGTGCGCAAATACATCCGCACCGATCCGACGGATGGCGTGACGCGCGTGAAGACGGCGTTGCGTGTCGCCAAGGCCGTCTATCAGGAACAGAAGCCCGATCTCGTGCAGGTTGTGGTTCTTGACGAAAACGGTCCGACACTGCGGTCCGACATCCGCGGTCGGGCGCTGGGGGCGGATGTCGTCTATGTGCCGCACCCTGAAAAGCTTGCTGATGGCAGCACCGAAGCACCACTTACGGCGCGTTATTATGATGGCGGCGCCAGCACCGCTGGCCTGTTCTACGGCGAGCAGATCACCATGCTGCCAAAGGACATCGATAGCGCCCTTGCCGGCTTGAAGGACCTCAGCGATTGCGACAATGCGCTCGCAGCCGACAACAGTGCCGGCAATGCCAAAAAGGACAAGCTGAAGGCAGCGATCGCTGCCGAGGAAAGGGCCGCTGCCGCGCAAGCCGTGGAGCAGGATAGCAAGCCCGTTCCGCCGGAGCCGAAATCGACGGGTAATGTACGCCCTGGATATGACAGCAATGGCGAATTTATCGGCGCCGATGCCACCATCGACGAGAAAAGCCCGTCACCGGGACTGGATCCGACGATGACGGGAGCTGCAGACCGGCGATCGCCGGTCACGAACTGATCGGGGTTTACCTTGCGCCATCGGGCGGCAAGGTAATTGCCTCACTCCGCCAGATGTTTCTCTCCGATCGCCTGGTAAAGTGCGAAGAGCGCTTCGTGAACCTCACCCGCAAGACGGTAGAATTCGGGATTGGCAAGGATCGCCGGGTGTAGCAGCAACTGGTCGTCGGTCATGTCGAGCATGACCGACGCCGTGTGCATTGCCTCGTGGCAACCGAACGTTCCCCGTGCGTATTGCGACAGATCGATGTCGCCCATCTCGGCCAGATCGGCCAACCGCTGCTGTTCGCGGTCGGCATCTGCGGCTGATGTCTCATTATCCGTCATGGTGCGCACCTTTGTGTTCGGGGAACGATTCTGTCTCAGTCCGCCTTGTTGCGGCGTGCCGGGAAGAGGATGATGTCGCGGATCGACGGCGAGTTGGTCAAGAGCATGATGAGACGGTCCACACCGATGCCGAGACCGCCTGCCGGCGGCATGCCCTGATCGATCGCGTCGAGGAATTCGTCATCGAGTTCCTTCTGCTTCTCGCCGCGGGCGTGCGCCTGTTCGAGCTGCTCGACCATGCGGGCGCGCTGCTCTTCCGGATCGTTGAGTTCCGAGAAGGCGTTGCCGAGTTCCCAGGCGTTGCAATAGGTCTCGAAACGCTCGACGAGGCGCGGCTCGCCCGGCACTTCCTTGGCGAAGGGCGAGATGTCCTTCGGGAAGTGCGTGACGTGCGACGGCTGGATCAGCGTGCCCTCGACCTTCTCTTCGAAGATAAAGGCAAGGCACTCTCCCCAGGTCGCGTCCTTCTCGACGGCAAAGCCGGCGGCCTTGGAGGCGGCGCGAGCTTCCTCGTCGGTCTTGATCGCCAGGAAGTCGATGCCGGTTGCTTCCTTGACGGCGTCAGGCATCGGCACACGACGGAACGGACCCTTGAAGGAGATCTGCTTGTCGCCGAAGGCAAATTCGGTGCTGCCGTGGATCGACATGGCGAGCGTCGAGAACAGGCGCTCGACGAGGTCCATGATGTCCTCGTAGTCGGCATAGGCCCAGTAGCACTCCATCATCGTGAATTCTGGATTGTGCCGGGTGGAAACGCCTTCGTTGCGGAAGTTGCGGTTGATCTCGAACACCTTGTCGGTGAGGCCCGAAACCAGCGTGCGCTTCAGGAACAGCTCCGGCGCGATGCGCAGGTACATGTCGAGCTTCAGCGTGTTGTGATGCGTCTTGAACGGCTCGGCGGTGGCGCCGCCATAGACCGAATGCAGCATCGGCGTTTCGACTTCCATGAAGCCGTCATTTTCCATGAAGCGGCGGATGCCGGAAACGATGCGGCTGCGCTGCTGGAAGCGGAGCTTCGATTCCTCGTTGGTCATGATGTCGAGATGGCGCTTGCGATAGCGCAGCTCGATATCGGACAGGCCATGCCACTTTTCGGGCATCGGCAGCAGCGACTTGGTCAGCATGGTGATCTGCTGCGCATTGATCGTCAGCTCGCCACGCTTGGTGCGGCGAACGACGCCGGTCACGCCGATGATATCGCCGATATCGATCATCGGCAGCAAGGAGCGCGCTTCTTCCGAGGTCACGTCCTTGTGGCTGAAGATCTGGATCTTGGCCGAGGCGTCATGGATGTCCATGAACATGCCTGAGTTGCGCGAGGAGTAGACACGGCCGGCGACGGTGACGACATCCGTTGTCTCGGTGTCCGGCTCTAGGCCTTCGTATTTCGCAGCCAGCTCGGAATTGGTCAGCGTGCGGTGGAAATGCGCGGGATAGACGTCGCCGATCTGCTCGCGCAGCAGCTGCAGCTTCTGACGGCGGACTTCCGTTGCGTCGGAGGAAAGGGCTGTTGTTTCGGTCTTTTCGGTCATGGTTCTAAGTCCGGTTCAATTCTTCGGGCCGACGAGGGTCGCAACGGTCTGGGCCGCAAGCTTCAGCCGCTGGCGAACGACAGAACGGCCAAGGATGGCCATGCTATCGAAAAGCGGCAGGGAGCGCGAGGAGCCCGACATGGCGACGAAGAGAGGTGCTACGATGACCTTCAGCTTCTTACCCATGCGGTCGGCAATGGCGCGCAGCTCTGCTTCGATCGTCTCGACATTCCATTCGAGAATCTTTTCGAGGTCCGGCTGCACGGTGTTCAGGATTTCGAGCAGTTCTTCCGGCGTCGACTTGATCTTGGCGAAGGCCGAAGCATCAAGGTTGAGGTCGGACTTGAACAGGAAGCCGGCGAGGTCGGGCAGTTCACCGAGCTTGGTGATGCGCGACTGCGACAGCTTCAGGCCTTCCTGCAAGCGGCTGTTTTCCATCGCCCAGGTCAGAACGCGCTGCTGGAATTCTTCCTCAGACAGCTTTTCGCGGATCCAGCGGCCGTTCAGCCAGTCGAGTTTCTGGATATCGAAGATCGCGCCGGCCTTGGAGAGGTTTTCCGGATCGAACTTTGCCGCAAGCTCATCCATATCAAGCAGTTCGTCACCTTCGGCGATCTGCATGAAGAACAGGCCGAGGAAGTTCATCAGCGCCTCGGGGATGTAGCCGAGGGCCGTGTAGTAAGAGATCGATGTCGGGTTCTTGCGTTTCGACAGTTTCGATTTGTCGGCATTGCGCATCAGCGACAGATGCATGAATACCGGCGGCTCAAGGCCGAGATAGCGATAGATCAGGATGTGCTTCGGCACCGAGGCGAGCCACTCTTCGCCGCGTGCGACATGGGTGATCTTCATCAGATGGTCGTCGACGACGTTGGCCATATGATAGGTCGGCATGCCGTCCGCCTTCAGCAGAACCTGCATGTCGACGGCATCCCACGGGATTTCCACGTCGCCATAGACGCCGTCATGGAACTTGCAGGAGCCTTCGGTCGGGATCTTCATGCGCACGACATGCGGCTCGCCGGCAGCGACGCGCGTGGTGACTTCCTCGGCCGAGAGGTTCAAACAGTGGCCGTCATACTTCGGCGGCAGGCCGGCGGCGCGCTGTGCCTCGCGCATCTTTTCCAGGCGCTCCGGCGTGCAGAAGCAACGGAAGCCGTGACCGGCGTCGACGATCTTTTCGACGTAGGGCCTGTAGATGTCCTTGCGGTCGCTCTGGCGATAGGGGCCGTAAGGGCCACCGATATCGGGACCTTCGGACCATTTGAGGCCGCACCATTTCAGCGCGTCCAGCACCTTGGTCTCGAATTCCGGGGTGGAGCGGGTTGCGTCGGTGTCCTCAATGCGCAGGATGAACTCGCCGCCGTGTTTCTTGGCGAAGAGATAGTTGAACAGCGCAATATAGGCCGTGCCGACATGCGGCTCGCCGGTGGGGGAGGGTGCGATGCGGACGCGAACGCCTGAAGTGGTCATCTTGTTTGCCCGTCATAATGGGCCGGGCCGCGCTCGGGACGAGCACCGTCCAGCCGAAGATGTGTGTCTGGATCAGGAAACCTGCCGGAAAAGGGCGTCTTGCCGCTTCCATTCCGCGTTTTCCGTATGGCTGGCTTAGGCCATATTCAAGGGGTGGCGTCAAGGGAAACTGCGCTGCGAGGCTACTGCGACGGGGCGACTGGCATTGTGCCGCATCGATTTGGGCCGATCTCCCAATTTCATGAGGTCTCTTTACAATTCGTAAGGCTACCGAAACAAAAGCGGGCAAGCTGACGAATTTGATTTGCAATTTTCGAGCTAGTTGCGAAATAGGTCTTCAATCGTTCACCGCGAGGAAGCAATGAAGAAATTGATTTTGAGCCTTTTGTTGACAGCCGCCATGTTCGATGTGGCTGCAGCACAATCGACCATCACGCGTGACGGTTCGGCGAAGCTGATCGAATCCTATCGCGCCTATATCGGCAGCGACGACCTCTACAACTCCAAGGGCGAGCGATTGACCGCGCCCTGGCAGATCATACGGCAGGACCGCGCGAATTATCATGCGTATCGCCGCCGCGACCGTGGCGACCAGGGGGACAGCTTCTTTTCGCTGCCGACAAACCGCGCGAAGCTCGAAGAGATGCTGGCAAACGGCAATATCGCCGGTGACGCCGGCAACCTTATCGTTCGCGGCAATGTCTGGGTGAAGGTCGATATCTACGGACGCGGCGATGTCGGCGAATATGTCGACATCCACGTTCAGGACTGATCAAGCCGGATCAAGGCCGCACCCGTTTCGAGGTGCGGCTTTCCCGGTCAATGGCCGCCGGATGACTTTTTCCGCCGGTTGCGCGCCATCATGTTGAGCACCTCCACGAGCGCGGAGAAGGCCATGGCGGCGTAGATATAGCCCTTCGGAACATGCACACCCATGCCTTCGGCGATCAGCGTCGTGCCGATCATCAGCAGGAAGGCGAGCGCCAGCATGACGATGCTCGGGTTTTTCTCGATGAAGTTGGCGAGCGGGTTTGCAGCAACGAGCATGACCGTGACGGCCGCGATGACGGCGACGAACATGATCGGCAGATGCGGCGTCATGCCGACGGCGGTGATGATGCTGTCGATCGAGAAGACGAGGTCGAGCAGCAGGATCTGACCGATGGCCGCGGCGAATGTCGTCGTTGTGGACTTGGCGATGAAATCCTCGCCCTGTTCCTGCGGATCGACATTGTGATGGATCTCCTTCGTCGCTTTCCAGACGAGAAAGAGGCCGCCGCCGATCAGGATCATGTCCTTCCAGGAAAAGCCCTGGCCGAAGATCTCGAAGACGGGAGTCGTCAACTGGACGATCCAGGCGACGGTGCCGAGCAGCGCAAGACGCATGCCGAGTGCCAGGCCGATGCCGATCTTGCGGGCTCGGTCGCGATGTTCTGCCGGAAGCTTGTTGGTCAGGATCGAGATGAAGATGAGGTTGTCGATGCCAAGCACCACCTCCATGACCACCAGTGTGACGAGCGCGACCCACGCGCTCGGATCCTGCATCAGACCAACGATATCCATAGGCGGTTTTCCCCTTTTATCAGCTTTTTATCGGCTTGGCCGGTGCTGAAACCCAGCCCCGGCCTTCCAGACTGGCCGTAATGTAAGGAGTGCCGTCTTCGGTACAAGCGCCGCCGCCATTTTCGTAGCGGCGGCGCACCGCCTATGCTTTCAGGGGAATCCAGATTTCGGTTACGCCCGTGCCGGTGCGCGGATCGAACCTGTCGTCATAGCGCTCCATCATGTCTGGCGTTCCGCCATGCTCATGGCCTGATTGCGGAAGCCATTCGCCGAAGATCTGATGCACCGTGGCGGCAATGCCCGAGATATGGCCGCGATGTGCAAAGACAGCATAGCGTTGCCGCGGAAGCTTCGTGGTCGTGAAGCCTTCTGGAAGTTCGTCGACTTCGTTGACCTCCACGGCCGACATATAGCGGAAGCCCTCTTTGCCCTCGTCCGCAGGCGTGCAGACGCCGTAGGCGACATTGCCCACCTGACCCGGGATGTGGCCGTAATGCTGATTGAACTTCTGCCACAGCGACGGGATCGCCTGCGTGGCTTCATGGGCGTAGGTCTCCGCAAGGCCAGCAAGCAGCATCGCGGGATAGGTCTCGAAGCGGGGGGCTTCGAGCTTGGGAAGGCGGGTGTCGTCCATTCTGATCGGCTCCTGTAGAGCGAGGTTGCGAACGTGCCCCTGTTTGCGCAAGCTTTCCGGCGTTATGCCGAACTGCTCGCGAAAGGCACGGGTGAAAGCCTCGTGCGAGCCGTAGCCGGCATCGAGGGCAACCTGGAGAATGGTGGAAGAGTTGTCGATCAGTGCCAAAGCTGCGGCGCTGAGACGGCGGCTTCTGATATAGCCGCTGATCGAATGGCCCGTCGTCATGCCGAAGACGCGCGACAGATGATAGCGCGAAAGCCCCGCGGTCTCGGCGATTTCATCGAGCGAGATATCGGATGTGAAATGGCTTTCGATGAACCATATCGCTCTGCCGATCGCGCTCATGCTTAACTCCCCTGGTTGCCGGACCAGTCATAGGCGCATGACAAGCGCGATGCTTGATCGCCATTGCGGAGTTGGGGGATACTCCGCATATCGGCAACCGGGCCTGCCGTCAGATACGATCCCGCCGTTCGGTGGCGTAAGCTGCGAGGAAGACCCGCACTGCACCGCGTACGACATAATCGATTTCGTCCGCCGAAGGAGGGGCGTCCATGTCGCCGAACAGGCGCAGCTTGAAGTAGCCGCCGCTGGCCATCTCGAGGAATTGGCGCGCGGCCAGATCGTAATCCTCTATCTTCACGGCGCCTGCCTCGGCCTTGCGCTCCAGGAAGCCGCGAAGCACGGTGCGCAGATTGTCGGGGCCGGTGAAGAAGCGTTGACAGAGAGACGGCATGCGCTCGCGTACGCCAACCACTGTCCGCATGGCGCTGATGGTCTTGTCGGACGTGACGTGCGTCGCAAACACCTTGCCAAACTGGAGAAGGCTGGAGGCTATGTCGGCATCGTCCACGAGAGCGGCACGCACTATTTCGACGAAGTGCGCGCGTTCGCTGTTCACGATGGCGGCGAACAGATCTTCCTTATTGGCGAAATAGACGTATAAGGTGCCCTTGGAAACGCCGGCTTCACGAGTGACGTCGTTCATGCTCGCCGCATCGAAGCCCATTTTCATAAAGACGCGTTTTGCGCCCTCTAGAATTTGATGACGTTTGGCTGGATCCTCGCCGGCGGCCCAACGTCCACCGGATGCAGGTGCGGGCGCGCTCAACAGGACGGCATTTTGCGATTCGTGTTTCATCGTCTCCTTCTTCGATTCATTTTTTCTGAATCTTAAACAGATTCGCCAAATAAATCGAACCACGCGGTTCGATGTCTCTTGATATGGAATCTAAAAGGCTCTATGTCAATTGAACTGAACCGTTCGGTTCGATTATTTTTACCAAGATTTTCGGTGGTAGGGCAATGTCGTCAAGTCATGGAAACAATGTAGCGCGCATCGTGAATGAGCCCGCTGATGCCGAAGCGGAAGCTCGGGAAGCGGGTGCATCCGCCGATGCTCCTGCCGCCGAGACGCGCGGCAATCCCGCCCCCGCCCAGGCTGCGCCGGCGTCTCCGGCCCCCGCGGCCCCACCGCCGCCGGAAAAGAAGCGGCGCAGCCTGGTTATGCCCATCGTCGTCGTTCTGGCACTGGCAGGCGGCGGCTGGTACGGCTACGACTGGTGGACGAACGGCCGGTTCATGGTGTCCACAGACGACGCCTATATCGGTGGCGATATCGCGACCATCTCGCCGAAGGTGACGGGTTACGTGTCCAAGGTGAATGTCGTCGCCAACCAGACGGTCAAGGCCGGCGACGTGCTCGCCATTCTTGACGACGGTGACTACAAGCTGGCGCTGGAGCAGGCGCAGGCTTCCTACGACACCGAACAGCTTTCGCTCCATACCATTGATGCACAGATCGCTGCCGGCCAGGCCGCTCTTGCCCAGTCGCAGGCCCAGAAGGTTGCCCTCGACGCCACGGTTCGTGGCGCCCAGATCACCCAGACGCGCGCTGCTGAGCTGCAAGCCAAGTCGGTCGGCACCACGGCTGCCTTGGATAGCGCCAATATCGCGCTCGACCAAGCCAAGGCCAACCTGGTCGGCGGCGATGCCGCGATTGCTTCGGCACAGGCCAACATCAACCTGCTGCAGGCCCAGCGCCGCCAGGCTGAAAGCACGATCAAGGGTCTTGCAGCTGCCCGTGACAAGGCCGCACGCGACCTGTCTTTCACCGTGCTGAAGGCACCGTATGACGGTATCGTCGGCAACCGTTCGGTACAGGAAGGCGATCTCGTCTCTCCCGGGCAGAAGCTGATGGCGATTGTCCCGACCAAGCAGCTCTACATCGACGCGAACTTCAAGGAAACGCAGATCCAGCATCTGGTTCCCGGTTCCAAGGTCAACGTCCATGTCGATGCCTTCAGCGATCATCCGATCGTCGGCACCGTCGAGTCGATTTCGCCGGCTTCCGGTTCGGTCTTCTCGCTTCTGCCGCCGGAAAACGCGACGGGTAACTTCACCAAGATCATCCAGCGCGTGCCTGTCCGCATCGCATTGCCGCAGGATGCGCTCAATACCGGTCGTCTGCGCGCAGGCCTCAGCGTCGTCGTCGACGTCGATACCCGCACGGCACCGGACAAGTAAGCGATCAAGCTCGGGAGAGACGCACCATGTCGTCCGCCAGCACTACAGCCGGATCGCCTCCACGCGCGGCCGGGCCTGCTGCTCCGCCGGCGGCAGATCATATCGATACGAGAAAGCTCATCGCCTTCCTGGCGATGGTGCTCGGCATGTTCATGTCGATCCTCGACATTCAGATCGTTTCGGCATCGCTCAGCGAAATCCAGGCCGGCCTTAGCGCCGGCTCGGATGAAATCGGCTGGGTTCAGACGGCGTATCTTATCGCCGAAGTCATCATGATCCCGCTGTCGGGAACCTTGGCGCGCATCATTTCCACGCGCTACCTGTTTGCGATTTCGGCCGCCGGCTTCACCGCGGCGAGCGCGCTTGCTGCGACTGCCACCAACATCGACCAGATGATTATCTACCGCGCCCTGCAGGGCTTCATCGGCGGTGGCATGATCCCTTCGGTCTTTGCCGCGGCGTTTACGATCTTCCCGCCGTCCAAGCGCAACGTCGTCTCGCCGATCATCGGCCTGATCGCCACCCTTGCGCCGACCATCGGCCCGACCGTCGGCGGCTATCTCTCCAACGCCTTTTCCTGGCACTGGCTGTTTCTGGTCAACATTCCGCCTGGCATCGTCGTTGCGATCGTCACCTGGAATTTCATCGACTTCGACAAGCCAGAACTGTCGTTGATGAAGAAGTTCGACTGGTGGGGCCTGTTCTCGATGGGTGTCTTCCTCGGGGCGCTGGAATATGTGCTTGAAGAAGGCAACACGAACGACTGGTTCAACGACAATTTTATCGTTGTCGGCGCCATCGCCTCCGCCATCGGCGCGGTCATCTTCTTCTATCGGGCGTTTACGGTCGAATTCCCGGTGGTGGATCTCAGAGCCTTTACGAACAAGAACTTCGCTTTCGGATCGATGTTCTCCTTCGTGATGGGTATCGGCCTTTATGGCCTGACCTATATCTATCCGCTCTTTCTCGCGCGTATTCGTGGCTATGATTCACTGCAGATCGGCGAGACGATGTTCGTCTCGGGTCTCACCATGTTCTTCACGGCGCCGCTCGCCGGCTTCCTGGCGAGCAGGGTCGATCTGCGTATCTTGATGATCATCGGGTTCACCAGCTTTTCGGCTGGCACCTACATCATGATGCATCTGACGGTGGACTGGGACTTCTGGGAACTGTTGATCCCGCAGATATTGCGCGGTTTCGGCCTGATGCTCTGTATGGTCCCGATCAACAACATCGCGCTTGGAACAATGCCTCCGGCCCGTATGCGCGGTGCTTCCGGCCTGTTCAACCTGACGCGTAACCTCGGCGGTGCAGTCGGCCTTGCGATCATCAACACGTTGCTGACGAACCGGCAGGACCAGCATTATTTCAATTTGCGCGACCATATTCATTGGGGCAGCCATGCCGCCGTTACCCAGTTGAACAACATGGCTGCAAACTTCAACGCGTCCGGTCTCGACGGACAGCAGGCTGCGTTGCGACAGATGGTCAATATGGCAACGCGACAAGCTGTCGTCATGTCCTTCGGGGATATTTTCCTGATGTTGACCGTGCTGTTCCTGGCAATGATCCTCGGGGTCCTCATGCTCAGCAAACCGAGCGTGCCGGGCGGCGGAGGCGGTGGCGGAGGCCACTGACGACCCAGTTTTAAAG
>NZ_JAELTU010001008.1 GCF_016429015.1 Rhizobium sp. ASV20 | reverse complement strand
CCCCCCCCCCCCCCCCCCCCCCCCCCCCCCCCCCCCCCCCCCCCCCCCCCCCCCCCCCCCCCCCCCCCCCCCCCCCCCCCCCCCCCCCCCCCCCCCCCCCCCCCTTTCACGCAGAAGACGGCATACGCGATCTTCGCCGATGTCTCGTGGGCTCGGAGATGTGTATAAGAGACAGGCATGAAGGCGTGGGCGGCGCTCGACCAATAGACGACATTCATGCCACGACGATTTTCCACGTCCGGGGCAGCCGCACCTCTTGTCGACTGAACGATGCAGAGCGCCATCGGACCGCTTTCCGGATC
>NZ_JAELTU010001007.1 GCF_016429015.1 Rhizobium sp. ASV20 | reverse complement strand
CCCCCCCCCCCCCCCCCCCCCCCCCCCCCCCCCCCCCCCCCCCCCCCCCCCCCCCCCCCCCCCCCCCCCCCCCCCCCCCCCCCCCCCCCCCCCCCCCCCCCCCTTTTCAAGCAGAAGACGGCATACCCGATCTTCGCCGATGTCTCGTGGGCTCGGAGATGTGTATAAGAGACAGGACCAAGAGCGACCGGCAAGCGCTTGCCGCCTGCATTCAGGGCTCCCGCGATCTGGCGACAAAGGAGGATGTGGCGAAGATCGAAGCGCCCGCGTTGATCGCCGTCGGCACCAAGGACGACATTGCC
>NZ_JAELTU010000141.1 GCF_016429015.1 Rhizobium sp. ASV20 | reverse complement strand
GCCCTGACCGGCGTCATCGTCAATAGCGCCGGGCTGACCCACCCGGGCGGCATGGCCGGCAGCCTTTCCGCCGCGCACTGGCTCTACGCGCTGATGGCGGTTCCCGGTCTGATCGCGATCGTCCTGTCCTTTACGATCAAGCCAGCTTCAGCATGATCTTGCCGATGTGGTCGCTGGTTTCGAGCAATCGATGCGCCTCGACCACATCGTCAAAAGCGAATACCTTGTGAATGACAGGGGCAACCTTGCCCCCGTCGAGCAACGGCCAGACCTGGGACAGCAGATCATCGCGGATCGCCCGCTTTTCCTCTGCCGTGCGTGGACGCATGGTCGAGCCCGTCACCGTCAAGCGCTTGACCATGATCGGCGTCAAATTGGCTTTCTCAGCTACCGCACCGCCAAGAAAGGCAATGATGGAAAGGCATCCGTCGCGGGCGAGCGAGGCGAGGTTCTTATCCAGATAGGCAGCACCGATCATGTCGAGAATGATGTCGACGCCATGTTCCGTCTCTGCCTTGATGACCTCGGCAAAATCCTCTTGCTTGTAGTTGATCGCCCGCTTCGCGCCGAGCTTCTCGCAGGCTTCGCACTTTTCCTGCGAGCCAGCCGTCGCGTAGACCGTTGCGCCGAAAGCACGGGCGAGCTGGATCGCTGTGGTGCCGATGCCGCTCGAGCCGCCGTGGATCAGCACGCTTTCTCCTTCAGTGAGCCCCGCCATCTGGAAGAGATTGGCCCATACGGTGAAGAACGTCTCGGGGACTGCCGCGGCACGCACGGCGTCGTAGCCATTGGGGAAGCGGAGTGCCTGACCGGCGGGCAGCACACAATATTCGGCATAGCCGCCGCCATTTGCGAGCCCACACACCTTGTTGCCGATCGCAAACTCGGTAACGCCGGGCGCGACGTCAACGACTTCCCCGGCAACTTCCAGCCCCAATATCGGGCTCGCATCCTTCGGCGGCGGATAGGTGCCCTGGCGCTGCGCCACGTCTGGCCTGTTGACGCCGGCCGCCTCGACGCGAACGAGGATTTCTCCCGGCTTCAAGGCGGGCAGAGGTTTGCGGCCGATGGTCATGACCTCAGGACCGCCGAAGGTCGGCAAATCCACGAAACGCATTTCAGACGGCAAGGGCATCGCACAATCTCCTATCCCGATGGAGCATTGGAGATAGTTGAGCGCGCGGCTCTTGAAAAGGAGAGACTGCGCGATGGCGTCAATTCGTCTCGGCAAGAGCGAGGAAAGCGACGCCGGCACTGCTCTCCTTGGCCTTGGCCTTGATGCCGGCGATGGAGGTACTGACGCGGTTGATGTTGTCGATCACCAATCCCTCAGGCAGTTGCAGGATACCGATCGAGCAACGCATCAGCGGAAACTCGGCTTCGGCGCCGCTGCGGTCGTGGCCATGGATAAGGCCGGCCGCGCGATCCTCCGCCGAATAGAGATTGAGCACATCCGCATGAAAATCGGCAAGCAGCCGATCCAGAACTTCGCGAAGCTCCGCCATGCTCCAGCCGCTGACGCCGATGAAGAAATCATCGCCGCCGACATGGCCGAGGAAATTGCGCTCGGCAAAGAAATAGCGGCGCATGAGCGCCGCAAACAAGGAGATGGCATGATCGCCGAGATGGAAGCCATAGGCATCGTTGAACGGCTTGAAATTGTCGAAATCGCAATAGCAGAAATGCCTGATCTCATCGCCGTCGCGACCGATGCTCTGCATGAAATCGTGGATCGCCCTGTTGCCCGGCAGGCCGGTCAGCGGGTTCTGATCCTGAGCGATCTTCAGCTGCTTTTCATTGATGACCTTGATGAGCGACGCGGCCGAAACGATGCCGGCATAATGCGTGCCTTCGGTCACGATCAGGCAATCGCTGCTTTCCATATTGGCAAAGATCGCCATCAGCGTGTCGGCATCGGAATCGAGGCCGACGATCGGTGCCATCTCGACGAAATGCGAGATCGAGCGCTCATAGACCTTGTTCTTCAGAAGATCGCGGCCGAAGGGCTGATAGATATATTCCTTCAGCTGGTACTCGTGGATGATGCCGCGCGGCTCGTCATTGGCATTCACGACGGGGAAATAAGCACGGCGCGGATTCCGGCGGAAAAGCTCGAAGACGCTGTCGATACTGTCGCTCTCGCGGATCGTTGGCAACACTTCGATCTGCTTGCGGATAAGGATTTCGTCAAGCGACTGGCTGTTGCGTGCCGTCTTGCCGAGATCCTGTAGATGCGGGAAGCTCTGCTTCAGTTCATTGACCAGCACCGTCGGGCGAGCAATGAACCAGCCCTGGACCAGATCGACGCCGAATTCGCGGCAGGTGAGGAACTCGGCCTCGGTCTCAATGCCTTCGGCAATGACGCGCGTGCCGAGGACATGGGCGATGTTGACCAGATTTCGGAGAATATGGCGCTTGCGGGCGCTGCGATCGATATCGACGATGAAATGCCGGTCGATCTTGAGGTAGTCGACCGGATAATCGGACAGCAGCTTCATTTCGCCATGGCCGACGCCGAAATCGTCGATGGCCAGTTTAAAGCCGGCGTTTCGCATTCTGGCAACGAGGCCTGAAAACTCGGGAACGCTGGTATTGTCGAAGCGCTCGGAAAATTCGAAGCAGACGGAAGACGGTGCTACTCCGGCTTTCTTCATGTGCTGCAGCAGACTGTCTATTAGCGCGGCCCCCTGCGGGATCAGCCGGACGTCGAGGTTGAGAAATAGCGTTGCCGAAGCCGCATTGGGAAGCGTGGCGAACTTTGCCAGCGCGCGGCTGGTGACCATCTGTTCCAAACCGAGAAGCTGGCCGGTGCGCTCGGCTTCGTCGAGTATGTCGATCGGGCTGTCGAAACCGATGCGTTCCTGCCCCCGCATCAGCGATTCATAACCGAATACGGCGCCTGTGCCGGCTTCCACAATCGGCTGAAATGCGTTTTCGATCACAAGCTTGGCGAGAGTGACGATCTGGTCGCTGGCATACCGGCGTAATACGCCGGGCTCGACTGCGGCAGTCTGGGACATGCCCATCTCCATACGGATTTTTTGATCAAATTATTTGAGTAAGATTTTGGATCTACTGCGTTTTCGACCCAAGATGCGCCATAAAGCGTCAACGAAACCTTTCCCCTATGTGAAAGTTTCGTGAATGGTAAAGCAATATTAACCATTCATTCGGCCGAAAAATAAGGCACGGCCGGGAAGGTGTACGACAAGAAGACGAGCACTTCCGGCTTAATTATGCGGGTGTGTTTCCGCCTCATAATCTGCGAACATGTCTGCAACACAACGGCCGCCCCTGCTCGTCTCGTCATTTGCGGCTCTCGGCACATCGCAGACATCGCTTCGCTTGCGCGCTGCATCCCACATGCGAAGTGCTTCGCGCACGACTTCGCTACTTGAGGCATAGGTGCCGGTGTCGACTGCGGCGCGAATGCCGGCAGCCTGAAGCGGAGAGATGGAAACCGTTACCATCGGCATGATATTCCTCCCTTGACGTTATCAAGCGGAATTTGCGCTGGAGACCTATTCCGCGACCTTCAACGGCGCCTTCCGGCAAGTCCCTCAGACTTGCCCGCTCCAGATGATGGCACCATCGCTACATCAATTCGATGCCGCTCCGCCCTAGACGCAGCGTTGTAAAGAGTAGCGCCGCTCACGCTCCTTGTCAAAAAGTAGCAGTTCGTTACCCCTTTTGGGAACACCCTTACCGCCGAAGGACGAGCCCGAAAGCCACCAGCGTCCATCCCTGGAAAATCAGATCGAACGCCAGGAAAAGCCCAAGGATCCAGAGGCTGTTGACCGGCCAGCCGAGCATAATGGCAATGCCGGCTATGGCAGTCGCGACGCCACCGATGACGATCCAGATCCAGCCGCGCTCAGGCTTCACCTTGCGTCCGACCCAGACGCGAAACGTGCCGGCGATAATCAGCGCAACGGAGAGGAACAGGGTCAGCGCCGCGGAGGCGAGGAGCGGGTTCGTAAAGGCCAGAATGCCGGCAAGCGTATAGAGCAGGCCACTCAGCACCCAGAAAAGGATATGCTCCCATCCCCTCACCTGAAAGGCCTGCGCCAGATGCACGATGCCGCCGATCAGCATCAACACGCCGACGTAGTAGACCGATGCCACCGTGGCGATGAACAGATTGCCAAGCGCCACGCCTCCGCAGAGCAACAACAATATGCCGAGGCCAACAAACCAGCCCCATTTGCCGCGCATCGCAGATGAGGGAACTCCATCAAGAACATCGACCATGATCGTACCTCCTCCTGGGTGGAAGTATGACACAGAAATATAACTCGGAAAGAGGTGGGGCGTTTTTCGGCGAAGCTTGGCAGCGCACGTGATTTTTTTATTGATTGATCAGTCAATCAAAAATAAACTCACCGCCAGCTCTGGAGATTGACGCATGCCGAAAGTCGGAATGGAACCGGTGCGCCGCAAGGCGCTTGTGGATGCCGCGATGCGCGTGATCGGCGATCACGGTTCGCTGACCGTCACCATGTCCGAAATCGCCAAGCAGGCCGGCGTTTCTCCTGCTCTCGCGCATCACTATTTTGGCAGCAAGGAACAACTGCTCATCGAGACCGTCCGTGTTCATCTACAGCGGCTGCGCGACAGCGTGGTGACGGCGCTGCGTGAGGCAAAAACGCCACGCGAAAAGCTCTCGGCCGTCATCCGCGTCAGTTTCCAGGCCGACCAGTTCGCGCCGGAGACGATTGCCGCCTGGCTCGCCTTCTATGCCGAGGCGCAGCGCTCGGAGGAGACACGCCGCTTTCTCGTCATTTACGCGCGTCGCCTGCACTCCAACCTGGTCGCCAATCTCAAGGCATTGTGCCCGGCTGCCGATGCCGCACGCATTGCCGAGGGTGCGGCCGCCATGATCGACGGGCTCTACATCCGACAGAGCCTGCGGTCAGCGCCGATCAGCACCGAGGCGTCGATTGCTCTGACGGAAGACTATCTGACGACCAACCTGAACGCGGTGAAAGGCTGAAGCCATGCTGACTGTCTGGGGCCGCAAATCGTCATCCAATGTTCAGGCGCTGATGTGGTGTATCGGCGAACTCGGCCTTGCCTATGAGCGCATCGATGCGGGCTTCAAGTATGGCGTCACCGACACGCCCGAATTCCTCGCGATGAACCCGAACGGCACCGTTCCGGTGTTGCGCGACGGCGATGGTGAGTCCTTGTGGGAAACAGGCGCGATCCTTCGCTATCTCGCCAGCCAATATGGCGACGACACCTTCTGGCCGAAGGATGCACGGCATCGGGCACAGATCGACAAATGGGCCGAATGGGCCAAGATCAACATTGCCATGAACTTCACCGGCCCAGTGTTCTGGCGCGCGGTGCGCACAGCGCCTGCGCTCAGGGACGAGAAGGCGATCAACTCAGCGGTTGCCGCGCTCGGGGCGAAGCTTGACATCGCCGAGTCGCACCTCGGACGGCATCGCTTCCTCGCTGGCGATAGCGTGACACTCGCAGACATACAGTTCGGGCATATTCTCTATCGCTATTTCGACATCGACATCCAGCGCCCTGCCCATCCGCGGCTTGAGCGCTACTACGAAAACCTGACCGAGCGACCTGCTTTTCAAGAGCATGTCATGGTGTCCTACGAAGAATTGAGGGTTCTATAATGCGCGCACAACCGAAAGCCTCGCATTTCATTGATGGGGAATATGTCGAGGACACCGACGGCACCCTTATCGAGAGCATTTATCCCGCGACCGGCGAGGTGATCGCGCGCCTGCATGCGGCAACGCCCAATATCGTCAAGAAGGCAATCGCTGCCGCCAAGCGGGCACAGCCGGAATGGGCAGCCATGAGCCCGACGGCGCGCGGCCGCATCCTGAAACGGGCGGCCGACATCATGCGCGAGCGTAATCGCGAGCTTTCCGAGCTGGAGACCTTGGATACCGGCAAGCCGATCCAGGAAACCATCGTCGCCGACCCGACTTCGGGCGCCGACAGCTTCGAGTTCTTCGGCGGCATCGCAGCGGCCGGCCTCAACGGCTCCTACATCCCGCTTGGCGGCGACTTCGCCTATACCAAGCGCGTACCGCTCGGCGTCTGCGTCGGCATCGGCGCATGGAACTATCCGCAGCAGATCGCCTGCTGGAAGGGCGCGCCGGCGCTGGTCGCCGGCAACGCCATGGTGTTCAAACCTTCGGAAAACACCCCGCTCGGCGCGCTAAAGATCGCCGAGATCCTCATCGAGGCCGGTCTGCCGAAGGGGCTCTACAACGTCATCCAGGGCGACCGCGAGACCGGGCCGCTGCTCATCAACCATCCTGACGTCGCCAAGGTATCGCTGACCGGCTCGGTGCCAACAGGCCGCAAGGTCGCGGCCTCTGCCGCGGGCAATCTCAAGCACGTCACCATGGAGCTTGGCGGCAAGTCGCCGCTGATCGTCTTCGAAGACGCCGATATCGATAGCGCGATCGGCGGCGCGATGCTCGGCAACTTCTATTCCACAGGACAGGTCTGCTCGAACGGCACGCGCGTCTTCGTCAACCGCAAGGTCAAGTCCGAGTTCCTGAAGCGCCTGAAGGCCCGCACTGATGCCATGCTGATCGGCGACCCGATGGACGAGGCAACGCAGATCGGCCCGATGGTCTCCTGGGCGCAGCGCGAGAAGGTGCTCGCCTATATCGAAAAGGGCAAGGCCGAGGGCGCGACGCTTTTGACCGGCGGCGGCATCCCGAACAATGTCTCCGGCGAAGGCTACTACATCCAGCCGACGGTGTTCGCCGATGTCACCGACGACATGACGATCGCTCGCGAAGAAATCTTCGGGCCGGTCATGTGCGTTCTCGATTTCGATGACGAGGCCGAAGTCATCGCACGCGCCAATGCCACCGAATTCGGCCTTTCCGGCGGCGTCTTCACCGCCGACCTTACCCGCGCCCACCGCGTCGTCGATCAGCTCGAAGCCGGCACGCTCTGGATCAACACCTATAATCTCTGCCCGGTCGAAATCCCCTTCGGCGGCTCCAAGCAATCCGGCTTCGGCCGCGAGAACTCGCTGGCGGCGCTGGAACACTATTCGGAACTGAAGACCGTCTATGTCGGCATGGGGCCGGTGCAGGCGCCTTATTGATCGAATCCCTTCGCCCCGTGAAACGGGGAGAAGGTGGATTGGCGGAATCGAACGAAGTGAGATTGCGACAAGCCGGATGAGGGGCTGCCTTGAGTACGCCGCATCCTATCGCCCCGCCCCTCACCCTAGCCCTCTCCCCGCTCATGCGGGGCGAGGGAACGACTGGAATCAGCCATCGTCCCGCAGCTCAAGAAGAACGTCCGCGAAGAGGGCAATAGTCATGCAAGCAGATTTCGTCATCGTCGGCTCGGGTTCGGCCGGTTCCGCCATGGCTTCCCGCCTGTCGGAGGACAGCAAGCATTCGGTCATCGTGCTTGAGTTCGGCGGCAGCGACTTCGGCCCCTTCATCCAGATGCCGGCAGCACTTGCCTGGCCGATGAGCATGGACCGCTACAATTGGGGCTATCTTTCCGAACCCGAACCCAATCTCAACAACCGCCGCATCACCGCCCCGCGCGGCAAGGTGATCGGCGGCTCCTCGTCGATCAATGGCATGGTCTATGTGCGCGGCCATGCAGAAGACTTCAATCGCTGGGAAGAACTAGGCGCGCAGGGCTGGGCCTATGCCGATGTTCTTCCGTACTTCAAGCGGATGGAACACTCACATGGCGGCGAAGAGGGATGGCGCGGCACGAACGGCCCGCTGCATGTGCGCCGGGGCGATGCCCGCAACCCGCTCTTCCACGCTTTCATCGAGGCAGGCAAGCAGGCAGGTTTCGAAGCGACCGAGGATTATAACGGCAGCAAGCAGGAAGGCTTCGGCCTGATGGAGCAGACGACCTGGATGGGTCGGCGCTGGTCCGCGGCGACTGCCTATCTCAAGCCTGCCCTGAAGCGGCCGAATGTCGAGCTCATCCGCTGCTTCGCCCGCAAGATAGTCATCGAAAGTGGCCGCGCGACCGGCGTCGAAGTCGAGCGCGACGGCAAGATCGAGGTGATCAGGGCGAACCGCGAGGTGATCGTCTCCGCCTCTTCGTTCAACTCCCCGAAACTGCTGATGCTTTCGGGTATCGGGCCGGCGCAGCATCTGCGCGACATGGGGATCGAGGTAAAGGTCGACCGGCCCGGCGTCGGCGCTAATCTTCAGGATCACATGGAATTCTATTTCCAGCAGACGAGCCTGAAGCCGGTGTCACTCTATTCCTGGCTGCCTTGGTACATGCAGGGGATCGCCGGCGCGCAATGGCTGTTCTTCAAGAAGGGGCTTGGCACCTCGAACCAGTTCGAAGCCTGCGCCTTCCTGCGCTCGGCGCCGGGCGTCAAGCAGCCGGATATTCAGTATCACTTCCTGCCAGTCGCCATCAGCTATGACGGCAAGGCCGCCGCCAAGAGCCACGGCTTCCAGGTGCATGTCGGCTATAACCTGTCGAAATCGCGTGGGAACGTCACGCTGCGCTCCTCCGACCCGAAGGCCGATCCAGTCATCCGCTTCAACTATATGAGCCATCCGGAAGACTGGGAGAAATTCCGCCACTGCGTGCGCCTCACTCGCGAAATCTTCGGACAGAAGGCCTTCGACGATTATCGCGGCTCGGAAATCCAGCCGGGGGCAAATGTCCAGACCGACGATCAGATCGACGCCTTCCTGCGCGAACATCTGGAAAGCGCCTATCATCCCTGTGGCACCTGCAGGATGGGCGCGAAGGACGATCCGATGGCGGTTGTCGACCCCGATACCCGCGTCATCGGCGTTGACGGCCTGCGTGTCGCCGACAGCTCGATCTTCCCGCATGTCACCTATGGCAATCTGAATGGTCCTTCGATCATGACCGGCGAAAAGGCGGCTGACCATATTCTCGGCAAGCCACGGCTGGCACGCTCGAACCAGGAGCCATGGATCAATCCGCGGTGGGAGACGAGCGATCGCTGATGCGGGCATGGCTCGGGCACATGATATGTTGACCTCGAGGCGCAACGGGCGCAAAGGGACCTCAGCAAAGTGAAACTCTGTAAGACAGTGTGATTATCTTAAGGCGTCGTTTTTAAGCAGATTGCGCGAACAGAGTCCGCAAAGACCCGTCCATCAATCCGCCGGTCACACGTCCCATGCCCCCGATCTACCGCAAATCCAAGCTGCTTCGCCGTTCCCGTGTCATTTGGGGATCTTTCAACCTCTGGCGACCGCGTCTGGTGTTCTGGACGGGCGCCTTGGCGATCGGCGTCATCAGCGTCGGCTTTGCGAAACTGGCTGATCTGGCACAGCGCGCCTTTACCGGCGTGACCCAATCGGGTGAGTGGATGTGGCTGCTGCCATTGGCGTTGACACCCCTCGGTTTCGTATTGTCGGCTTATCTAGCAGCGACGCTTTTCCCCAATTCTCAAGGGAGCGGCATCCCGCAGGCGATCGCCGCCCGGCATCTGCACCATGACGAGGACCGCACGAAACTGCTGTCCCTACGGCTCGCTTTCGGCAAGATCGTGCTGACGATATTGGGGCTGCTCAGCGGCGCCTCGATCGGCCGCGAGGGGCCGACGGTGCAGGTCGGCGCCTCCTTCATGCTGGCCGTTGCCCGCTTCGGCGGCATGGCGCAGGCAAAGGGATTGATCCTCGCCGGCTCGGCGGCCGGTATCGCGGCGGCCTTCAACACGCCGCTCGCCGGTATCGTCTTTGCCATCGAGGAGATGAGCCGCACCTATGAATCGCGCGCCAATGGTCTGGTCCTGACCGCCGTCATTCTGTCCGGCCTTGCCGCGCTCGGCCTTTCAGGTAGCTACAATTACTTCGGCACGGCGGATGCCGCACCGACGATGCTTCGCGACTGGATCGTCATGTTGATCTGCGGCGTTGGCGGCGGTGCGCTTGGCGCCACCTTCAGCGGACTGGCGCTCTATGCCGGCATCCGCATCCGCCGCTGGGCGCAGCCGCAGCCGCTCAAGCGCATGTTGATCCTCGCCGGCCTTTGCGGCCTCGTCGTCGCAGCGGTTGGCGTACTTTCAGGCGGCCAGACCTTCGGTACCGGCTATGAGCAGGCGCGCGGCGCGGTGGAAGGGCATGCCCTGCCGCTGCTTTTCTTCCTCGAGAAGCTGCTCGCGAGCTTCCTGTCGATGATTTCGGGTATTCCCGGCGGCATTTTCGCGCCGTCGCTTGCTGTCGGCGCCGGCTTTGGCAGCACCGTGGGCACGCTGATCGGCGGCAGCGTGGCGCTTGCCGCGATCCTCGGCATGGCCGGCTATTTCGCCGGCGTGGTGCAGGCGCCGATGACGGCCTTCGTCATCATTCTGGAAATGACCGGCGACCATCAGGCCGTCATCCCGATCATGGCGGTGTCGATGATCGGCTATGTCACGTCCAGGCTGCTGTCCCGCGAACCGCTTTATCACGGCTTGTCACGCGTGTTCATCGCGGCAGCCATTCGCGCTCGGCGCGCGATGGACAAGGATGCTGGCGGGGAACACGCCGCCAGCTAGAGCATCTTCCGACGCATTCCGGACGGGAACCGCTGCGCACTTTTTCCGGAAATGCTCCAGGGGCCGGTTAGCTTCGCGCAATTGCGCGTGGACAAGCGCCCAATGCCGTTGCGCGGTACACCTCTCAGGCCATCAGCCTCGTGACCTCGGCGCTGTCAGCCTGAGCAACCGCATCGGCGATCGTGGTTGAGAAGAGAACCTTACGGGTCGCATCCGCAACCCGAGCAAAGACATGGCGGATTTCGCAGGTCTGCTCACCGTCGCAATCGTCGCAGCGACGATAGGCGGTGAGCGAAAGACAGGGAAGCGGCGCGATCGGCCCGTCGATGATGCGAAGGATCTCGCCGAAGGTAA
The DNA here is from genome assembly GCF_016429015.1 of Rhizobium sp. ASV20. Taxonomy (GTDB): domain Bacteria; phylum Pseudomonadota; class Alphaproteobacteria; order Rhizobiales; family Rhizobiaceae; genus Rhizobium. Next base: position 9,565 of record NZ_JAELTU010000141.1, on the reverse strand, counting down.
TCTCTTCGGCCGGCTTGCGCAGAAGATAACCACCCTGCTTGCCGCGCCGGCTGATCACAATACCCTGATGCTTCAGGTCGAGAAGGATCTGCTCCAGAAATTTCTTCGGGATCTTTTGCTGGGCCGCAATGTCGGAAATCATCATCGGCTCGCCCGCCGCGGACAGAGCCAGGGCAGACAGCGCGCGCAGCGCATATTTCGCTTTTTGAGTAATCATTTCGAACCGCTTCACACACACATGCGATACGTTCGGCCGATAGATTCAGCCCGTCCGCTCCAGAACTCCTCAGCCCTCGTCCCGGGGGCAATTTCGAAGCACTCACACCCTTGGCGCAATGCCAGGAAATATTAGCAACCCAGACTTGTTATAATTCTTAGCCGCTATGCCCATAGTTTAGCTTAAAATCCGCCGCAGCGCATCATTTCGGGCATCACTTCCGATTTCCGTTTGACAAGCTATGTGTAACTCTACTATTTCTATAGACATTAAAGCAAGCGCTTAAACATGGCCATCCATGGCAAGTGCTACCAAAGAGCCGCTTCCGGCGGCAAAACGCCTTGGTTGACAGCCGAGGCGGTCGCTTTTCCTTATCGGCGCCGCTTCATGGAGATATTTGCTCTCCAGCCGCTCGCTTTCGAAATCTATTTTTCTGTCCGCTGCCCGGACTAGCTGCGATACTCCGGGCAACATCAGGACAGGATCCCCCATGACTGCCATTACCTCAATTGAAGATGCCGCGACGCTTAACAGCCAGCTCGCATCGCTCGATCTCGCCGGCCGTCTGTCCCTCATAGCCGGTCTCGGTGGCCGCGCCGTGTTCACGACCTCGCTCGGAATAGAAGATCAGGTGATCACGGCCGAAATCGGCAACCATCGCCTGCCGATCGAAGTCGCCACACTGCAGACCGGCCGCCTCTTTCCTGAAACACTTGCCCTGATCGACGAAACGGAAGGCCAGTACGACATCAATATCGTGCGCTACGAGCCGGAGCAGGTCGATATCGATGCCTATGCGGAAAAATACGGTCTGAACGGCTTCTACGAAAGCGTGGAAGCCAGGCATGCCTGTTGTGGCGTGCGCAAGCTCAAGCCGCTTGCGCGTGCACTTTCAGGCGCCAGCATCTGGATCACCGGCCTGCGTCGTGGCCAGTCCGCCAATCGCTCGGATACGCCGTTTGCCGAGTTCGATCCCGAGCGTAACCTGATCAAGGTGAACCCGCTGGCCGATTGGGACATTGACGTCATCCGCGCCTATGTCGCGGAGAACAGCGTTCCCGTTAACCCGTTGCACGCACGCGGCTACCCTTCCATCGGCTGCGAACCTTGCACCCGCGCCATCAAGCCGGGCGAACCTGAACGCGCCGGCCGCTGGTGGTGGGAAAATGACGAGAAGCGCGAATGCGGTCTGCATGTCCATGAAGAGGCCGCAGCAGCACAATGAAACATCCGCCGGCTCCCGGCTCGATCCGAAGCGCGTTTCACCGCCGCCGGTCTGCCAGGAACCAAAGCATCTATTCCTTCCGGCCAGCCTCCCGGCCGGGGCATTTGAAAGTTCTGGAGTGATACATGCCCGATAGCCGTCTGGATACGGAGATCTCCAATCCGCAAAGCACGAAGCCACCGCTCGATCCGCACCTGAAGGCGCTGGAAAACGAGGCGATTCATATCTTTCGCGAGGTCGCGGCTGAATTCGAGCGTCCGGTCATGCTCTATTCGATCGGCAAGGATTCGTCGGTGCTGCTGCATCTGGCGCGCAAGGCTTTCTACCCCGGCCGCGTCCCCTTCCCGCTGCTGCATGTGAACACCGGCTGGAAATTCGCCGAGATGATCACCTTCCGCGACGAGATCGTGAAGAAGTACGATCTCGACCTGATCGAGCACATCAACCCGCGTGGCAAGGCTGAGAACATCACGCCCTTCACCTATGGTTCGGCGCGCTATACCGACATCATGAAGACCGAGGCCCTGCGCCACGCGCTCGATGCCGGTCAGTTCGATGCCGCTTTCGGCGGCGCCCGCCGCGACGAGGAGGCCTCGCGCGCCAAGGAGCGCATCTACTCCTTCCGCACGCCCGACCATCGCTGGGACCCGCGCAACCAGCGCCCGGAACTCTGGAACGTCTACAACGGCCAGATTCGCAAGGGCGAAAGCGTCCGCGTCTTCCCGCTGTCCAACTGGACCGAAGTCGACATCTGGCGCTACATCCAGGCCGAAGACATTCCGATCGTGCCGCTCTATTTCGCGGCCAAGCGCCCGGTTGTCGAGCGCGATGGCATGATGATCATGGCGGCCGACCCACGGCTCGAACTGTTGCCCGGCGAGGCCAAGCGCGAGGAGCTCATCCGCTTCCGCACGCTCGGCTGCTTCCCGCTAACGGGCGCGATCCGCTCAAGCGCCACGACCCTCGAAGAGATCATTGCTGAGCTGGAAATCGCCACGGTTTCCGAACGCCAGGGCCGCGCCATCGACCGCGACCAGTCCGGCTCCATGGAAAAGAAGAAGCGCGAAGGATATTTCTGAGATGACCGCAAACGCAAATATCGTCGCAATGCCCGCTGTTGGGGCCGCCGCCGAACCAGCCAAGGCTGTTCGCGACTCGCGCCCTCTTCGCCTGATCACCTGCGGTAGCGTCGATGACGGCAAGTCGACGCTGATCGGCCGCCTGCTCTGGGACACCAAGGCGGTCAAGGAAGACCAGGCTGCCACGCTGCGGCGCGATTCCACCGGCAAGCAGAACGATCTCGGTCTGCCCGACTTCGCGCTGCTGCTCGACGGCCTGCAGGCCGAGCGGGAACAGGGCATCACCATCGATGTCGCCTATCGCTATTTCTCGACCGACAACCGTTCCTTCATCGTCGCCGACACGCCCGGCCACGAGCAATATACGCGTAACATGGCGACCGGCGCCTCCACTGCCGATCTCGCCGTTCTGTTGATCGATGCGCGCGTGGGCATTCTCGAACAGACCCGCCGGCATGCGACGATCGCCTCGCTGCTCGGCATCAAGCAGTTCGTGCTCGCCATCAACAAGATCGACCTGACGAATTACGACCGCGCCGGCTTCGAAAAGATCTCGCATGATTTCCGCGAGTTCGCGCTCTCGCTCGGCGTCAAGCAGATCACAGCCATCCCGATGTCCGCCCTGAAAGGCGAAAACGTAGTCTATTCCGGCCAGGCCGTCATGCCCTGGTATACCGGCCCGACATTAGTCGAAGCGCTGGAGCAGGCAACCGTCCGCTCGTCGCAGGCTGTCGGCTTCCGCCTTTCCGTGCAGCGCGTCTCCCGCCCGGGTGAAAGCTTCCGCGGCTATCAGGGCACCGTCGCCGGCGGCTCGGTGAAGCCGGGCGACAGCGTCATGATCCTGCCGTCCGGCATGGTCGCCAATGTCTCCAAGATCGTTACCTTCGATCTGGTGCGGAACGCTGCCGTTGCGGGCGATGCGATCACGCTCGTTCTCGACCGTCAGGTGGACGTGTCGCGCGGCGACATGATTGTCGCTATCGACAACCAGCCGCAGTCGGGCCTTTCTTTCGATGCGCAGGTTGTTGCACTCCAGCCCGAAGGCATCGAGCCCGGCAAGCGTTACTGGCTGAAGAGCGGCAGCCGCCGCCAGCGTGTGCAGGTGCAGCCGATCGCTCAGCTGGAGCTCAAGACCGGCGCATGGGCACCGGCACAGGCGCTCTGGATGAACGCCATCGGCAAGGTTCGCCTCTCCTTCGATGAAGCCGCCGTTTTCGACCCCTATGATCAGAACCGTTCGACCGGCTCCTTCATCCTGATCGACCCCGAAACCAACAATACGGTTGCGGGCGGCATGATCACCGGCAAACGCACCGATGTCGGCGGCATCCACAAGGACGGCCAGCGCGTTCTCCTGTCCTTGCCGGCAGATCTCGCCGAACAGATCATGGCAAGCGAACTCTTCGCCAGCCGCCGTGACGAAACCGACGTACGCCGCGTGACCGCCGCGCAGGCTGCGGAAATCTGGACTAACGCCGCCAGCGACATTTGATCGCCATCGGGTGTGAAAAGGGAGGCGGCGAGCTTGGCTCAGCCGCCTTTTTCATTTGGAAAAGCCGTTCCAGGCGAAAGGTTGGGATTGTGGCCTAAAGGCTCGCAATGACGGCAGCCAGCGTCGCCATACGAGCTTCATCGCGCTTGTAGAAAATCCACTGTTTGATGCGCCGCGGCCGCACCAGGCCGGCCTGCACCAGAATGCGCATGTGCTCGCTCAGCGTTGCCTGGGATATCTCCAGTTTTTCGGCGATCAGAAGCGCGCAGACGCCATCCTCCACGAGATCGCCGTCGACCTGCGGTGGGAAATGAGCACGCGGGTCCTTCAGCCACTTGAGAATGCTGATGCGGCGTTCGTTGGCCAGCGCCTTTATAAGATCGAGCTCTCGCATTTCGTCACTTAGCTAAGTAACAAAGTCATTGTCAATCTCTATCTCGCGAGATGCCGATGCTTCCCGATACAATGATTACCCGTGATCGCATTGCAGAAACCGACAAGCGGATTCGCCCGCATATCCGTCACACGCCGGTTCTGCGAGCGGATCTGGCGGACTTCGGCCTCGCTCCGGGTCGCCTGGACTTCAAGCTCGAGTTTCTGCAGCATTCCGGCACGTTCAAGGCACGCGGCGCCTTTTCCAGCCTGCTCGGCAGAGCGGTGCCGAAGGCAGGTGTCGTTGCGGCATCCGGCGGCAATCATGGCGCGGCGGCCTTTGCAGCTCTGCTTGCGGGCAAATATGTTCCTGGCCCCGACGAGCGTGTGGCCGTGCTGCTTTGCGGCGCCAACACGACCGCAGTTCGGTTCGACTGAAGTCTTTCCATTCGTTGACGACTTGCATCGGAGGGGCACCCCGATGCGTCGGGTCACTGCAATATCTGACCGAGCGCAGCTAGCAGCCGATCACATTCGGCGTCCGTTCCGATGGAGATGCGCAGGAAGTCGCCGATGCGCGCGGCCTCAAATCGCCTGACCAGAATCCGCCTGCTCCTCAGTTCCGTGGCCAGATCGGCGCCCGGCCTGCTCGGATGTCTCGCAAACAGAAAGTTGGCGGATGATGGAAGCACGTCGAAGCCCAGTTCCCTCAGCCCCGCGGCGAGGCGCTCCCGGCTGGCAATGACCAGAGCGCGTTGACGCTCGAACCAGTCCCGATCCTCCCAGGCGGCAATCGCACCCGCCAAAGTGAGCCTGTCGATGGGATAGGAATTGAAGCTATCCTTGACGCGCTCCAGGGCTTCTATCAGCGGTCTTTGTCCGACAACGAAGCCGACGCGAAGTCCGGCGAGACCACGAGATTTCGAGAAGGTCTGAACCACCAGGAGATTGGGGTATCTACGGACCAACGGAATGGCGCTCTCACCGCCGAAATCCACATAAGCTTCGTCGATGACGACAACCTGGTCCGGATGCTCGCGCACGAGCGCCTCAATCTCCGACAGAGGTAGACCGATCCCTGTCGGGGCGTTGGGATTGGGCAGAATAATGGCGCCGCAGGGCTGACGATAGTCGTCAAGCCGAACGCGCATCTCCGCGTCGACCGGTACTGCGCGGAATTTGATTCCATAGAGGCGGCAATAGGTCGGATAGAAGCTGTAGGTGATGTCGGGAAAAAGCAGCGGACCGTCATGATTGAGGAGCGCCTGGAATGTGTGCGCCAGAACCTCGTCCGACCCATTGCCGATAAAGACCTCGTTCTTGTCGAGGCCATGGCTTGCGGCAATTGCGGCGCGCAACCCCTGCGCCGTCGGATCCGGATAGAGCCGAAGCGTATCCGCCACGGCCCGAGAAATCGCCTCCAGCGCCCGGGGAGACGGGCCGTAGGGGTTTTCGTTGGTGTTCAATTTTACGATATCGCTTACCGCGGGCTGTTCGCCTGCGACATAAGGGATCAGGGAATGAACAACAGGGCTCCAGAAGCGGCTCATCGTGATTTCCAAATCTTGGCGGTTGCGTGTGGCCTTGGTATCGCGCGGTTCAATTTAGGGTCAATATGGCAAATGCTGCCATCGACCGGCATCTCCCGGCCCTTAGCAGTCTTTGGAATTCTGGGATAAAAGGAAATATCGGGCTTACGCTTTGCTACGACAGGCTTGAGGCGAAACCGGGTATGGTTGCCTTGAGCACGACATGGATTGAAACAAGGGACCCTAAGCTTGACGCATTTGACATTTCGCAGGGCGACCTCCGCCGATCTGACAACGATAGTTGACTTGCTTGCAGATGACATTCTGGGCGCCACGAGGGAAACGAGCCGGCCGGAGGATTCCGCTCATTACCGAGAGGCATTTTCCGAGATCGAAGCTGACCCCAATCAATTTCTGTGCGTTGTCGAAGATGGAAGCGAGATAGTCGGGACATTCCAGCTGACGATTATTCCCGGCCTGTCGCGCCGGGGGGCAAAGCGTGCGCAGATCGAAGGTGTTCGGGTCTCCAACTCAAGACGAAACGAGCAGATCGGCGAGGCCATGTTCAAATGGGCCATCGAATATAGCCGTTCGCGCGGATGCTCCTTGATGCAGCTGACAACCGACAAAGCGCGCCCTGACGCACACCGCTTCTACGACCGCTTGGGCTTTGAGCCCACCCACATCGGTTACAAGCTGCAACTGTCGTAATCGGAGCATGGCTGCCATCAGCCAGTGTGCTGACGGCCGGTAACTCCATCCGCAATGTCGCATGACTGTTGAACGCTCCCGACCGAGTGCTTGAATCAGGTACTCGGTGCAGCGGGCAGAACATCACAGCTTTTTGCGAAAAGCCGCTCGCCGAGAAAATCGACGAAGACGCGGACCTTGGGCGACAAGTGACGGCTAGACGGCCAGAGCACATGGAAATGGCCGGGCTCATCGATAAAGTCATCAAGGACGGTCTGCAGCCTGCCTTCGGCGAGCGAGCTACGCACGAGAAAGTCGGGCATGCATCCGATGCCGAGTCCGGCAACGGTCGCGCCGCGCACAGCTTCCATATTATTGCAGGAGAAGGCGGTGCGCAGGCGAAGCTCTGGCTCCCCATCCGGCAAGGTCAATGGCCACTCTTGCAGCTTGCCACTGTTCGGAAACCGGAAGCGCACCGCCAGATGCTCGTTGAGCGCACGCGGACAATCGGGAACGCCGTGGCGCTCCAGATAACAGGGCGCAGCGCAAAGCAGCATCTGAAATGGCCGCAGAGTGCGTGACATCAGGCGTGAATCCGGAAGATCGCCGCTGCGGATGGCCACATCGACCCCTTCCTCGATCATATCGACGATGCGGTCGTTGAAATCGATATCGAGCTCGACCTCCGGATAGCGCATCACGAACTCCGGCACCACCGGCAGAAGGAAGTGGTAGCTGACGATTGGCACGCTGACGCGCAGCCTTCCGCGCGGCACCGCCACAGCCTGCGCCAGCGAGGCCTGAGCATCATCGAGATCGTCGAGCACACGCCGGCAACGCTCGTGAAAGAGGCGCCCCTCCTCTGTCAAACGGATGCTGCGGGTCGAGCGCTGCAGCAGCCGAACGCCGAGTTGGCGTTCCAGCGTGGTCACGGCCTTGCCGACCGCGGAAGCCGAAAGGCCAAGCACCCTTCCGGCAGCTGCGAAACTGCCGAGATCAGCAGTCCGCACGAAAGCATTCAGGCCACTCAGGCGATCCATACGCATTCCATTCGAGCGTTTTCTTCCAGTATATGTGGAGTTATAGCCTTATTATCATTGGATTGCAGCAAAACTATCTTGGTGAGGTCATTCGAAGCCGTGGGCAGCGGCATCCAGCCGCCCATTCCCGGGATGCCCACAGTCTCCTTGCTCAAACTCAACGGAAAATCCGATGACTTCACCCAAGACACAGGTCGCAAGTCCGACCGAAAAATTCTTCGTTCTCGTGGCGGTCTGCTGCGCCGCAGCAGCCATGCCCCTGACGTTTACAGGCCCCGCCGTCGCGCTGCCGGCGATCAGCCGGACGCTCGGTGGTAGCCCCATTGCCCTCAACTGGGTGACCAATGCCTTCATGCTCACCTTCGGCAGCAGTCTGATGGTCGCAGGTGCGCTGGCCGACAGTTTCGGCCGCCGGCGCATCTTTCTGGCCGGTGTGAGCTGCTTTGCCCTGTTTTCGGCCGGCCTCGCCTTTGCCGGCAATATCGTCCTGTTCGACATATTGAGGGCATTGCAGGGCCTTGGCGCCGCCGCCGCCTTCTCGGGCGGCATGGCCGCGCTCGCCCAGGAATTCGACGGCGCCGCGCGCATGCGGGCATTCAGCATCGTCGGCTCCAGCTTCGGCGTCGGCCTCGCCTTCGGTCCGATCGCTTCGGGCCTGATGATCGATGCCTTCGGCTGGCCATCGATCTTTCTGCTCGTCGTCGTGCTGGCGCTGCTGGCCCTCAGCCTCGGCGCCAGCTACCTGCGCGAATCCCGCGATCCCGATACAGCAGGCCTCGATTGGCCGGGAGCATTAAGCTTTACTCTTGCGCTGACACTTTTCACTTATGGCGTGTTGCGTGCGCCGGAGACCGGCTGGAGCGATCCGTTTGTCATTGCACTGCTGACCGGTGCCGCATTGTTGTTTGCCGCCTTCGGCATCATCGAGCGCTCGGTAAAAAGGCCGATGCTGGATCTCACCCTCTTCCGTTATCCGCGCTTCGTCGGCGTGCAACTGCTTGCGGCAGCACCCGCCTACGCCTTCGTCGTTCTTCTGATCCTGTTGCCGGTACGCTTCGTCGGAATTGAAGGCATAAGCGAGATTGCCGCCGGGCGGATGATGATCGCGCTTTCGGCCCCACTTCTCATCCTGCCCATTGCAGCCGGCCTCTTAACCCGCTGGTTCAGCGCAGCGACGATTTGTGGCAGCGGCCTGCTCGTTTCGGCGGTCGGCCTCTTCTGGCTCAGCCACTTCACCACCGGAGCCGCACCGCAGACATTGATCGGTCCACTGTTGACCATCGGCATTGGCATCAGCCTGCCCTGGGGTCTGATGGATGGGCTGGCCGTCAGCGTCGTTCCGAAAGAACGCGCCGGCATGGCGACCGGCATCTTCAGTACAACCCGCGTTGCCGGCGAAGGTGTAGCACTTGCCGTCGTCAGCGCTATTCTCTCCGCCTTCATCCAGTCCAATCTCGGAGCTGATGCGGGCGAGCAGGCTTCATCTGCGGCCCAACGGCTTGTCACTGGCAATCTTGCCGCCGCCGCATCGAGTGCTCCGGCGATCGGCCACGATGCATTGATCAACGGCTACGGCGATGCCTTCAGTTCGCTGCTTTGGCTGCTGACGGCGATTACCGCCATCACCGCAATCGTGGTTTTCACCGTCCTGGGCCGAGGCTCGTCAAGCCACATCGACAACGACGCAAATCCGATTCCGCAGGAAGACGAGGCGCTCGGCATATCAAAGGCATGATTGCTTACAGGGCCGGTCTCGGATGCAAACGGCGACCGGCCCACGGCATGGGCCGCATGGCAAGACGGCGAATAAAGGGCCAAATTGCGCCGAAGTCGCTTCCGCCACGCAACATAATATTTCGCCAACACATAAAATGTGCGCCTCCGAATGCGATGCGGCCCGCTCTTCGAGACGATGCAAGGC
>NZ_JAELTU010001006.1 GCF_016429015.1 Rhizobium sp. ASV20 | reverse complement strand
CCCCCCCCCCCCCCCCCCCCCCCCCCCCCCCCCCCCCCCCCCCCCCCCCCCCCCCCCCCCCCCCCCCCCCCCCCCCCCCCCCCCCCCCCCCCCCCCCCCCCCCTTTTCAAGCAGCAGACGGCATACGCGATCTTCGCCGATGTCTCGTGGGCTCGGAGATGTGTATAAGAGACAGGCCCTGGGTGGCGCCGGCAGAGAAAGACGTCGCGGGGCTACGCGCCGCTTGACAAAGCCTCCTTGCGGCGGCCCGCCTTCGGGCCGCCGCAAGGAGTGAGGAGCGGTTCAGCAGCTGGGGACGGATG
>NZ_JAELTU010000140.1 GCF_016429015.1 Rhizobium sp. ASV20 | reverse complement strand
CTGCGAGACATAGCCATGCTGGTTTTCATCGGAAAACGCCTCTTGTGGATGATCCCATCCCTCTTCGCCATCAGCTTCCTCGCCTTCGTGCTGATCCAGCTACCGCCCGGCGATTATGTCACGACCTATATCGCCACGCTCGCCTCGTCGAATGAGGTGGTCGATCAGAATACGGCTGCCCAGCTGCGCGAGCGCTTCGGCCTCGATCAGCCGATGCTCATCCAATATCTGAAGTGGATGTGGGGTATCCTTTCGCGCGGAGATTTCGGTATCTCGTTTGAATGGCAGCAGCCGGTCTCGGGCCTCATCTGGGAGCGCATGGCGCTGACGCTTATTCTGGCGCTGGCAGCTCTGATCGCCACCTGGGCGATCGCTCTGCCGATCGGCGTTTATTCCGCCGTAAAAAAATACTCGATCGGCGATTATTTCTTTACTGCCTTCACCTTTCTTGGCCTTGCCATCCCCTCCTTTCTGCTGGCGCTGGTGCTGATGTATGTCGCCGCCGTCGAGTTCGGCCAGGATGTCGGCGGCCTCTTCTCCTCCGAGTTCGAGACCGCGCCCTGGAGCATCGCCAAGATGCTGGACCTGCTGTCGCATCTCTGGCTTCCCGTGATTATTCTCGCCGTCTCCTCGACAGCCAGCCTGATCCGCGTCATGCGCGCCAATATGCTCGACGAGCTGCCGAAACCCTATGTGACGACCGCGCGGGCAAAGGGTCTCTCGGAGTTCCGGCTCCTCGTGAAATACCCGCTACGCATTGCGCTCAATCCCTTCATTTCGACGATTGCCTGGCTGCTTCCCAATCTCATTTCGGGTTCCGTCGTCGTCGCCATCGTCCTCAATCTACCGACGGCAGCGCCATTGCTGCTTCAGGCGCTGATGGCGCAGGACATGTATCTTGCCGGCGCCTTCGTGCTGTTGATCTGCGCGCTGACGCTGGTCGGGTCACTCATCAGTGACATTCTGCTTGCCCTCGTCGATCCCCGTATCCGGTTGGAATAGGAGCAGCCCATGGCCGACATCGCCGTTACAAGTCTCCGTCCCGACCGAAACGCCGTGGCATCGCAATGGCAGCTGATCTGGTGGGCATTCCGCCGTCACAAGCTTGCCATGGTGGCCCTCGTCGTCACCATAATGATGTACATCGTCGCGCTGGTTCCGGGGTTCTTCGCCATCAACGACCCCACGCTGCAGAATGCGCGGGCAACCTTCCATCCGCCTCAGAGGGTACATTTCATCGATACAGACAACGGCTTTTCGATCGGCCTGCACTACTATCCGCTGAAGCTCAGCCGTGACCCGGAAACGCTTGCCGCCATTTTCAAGGAGGACACCACGAAACGGGTGTCCATCAGCCTGTTCGGTCGCGGCTACGACTATTCTGTGCTCGGCCTCTTCACGAGCAATATCCATCTGCTGGCATCCTCGGACAAATCGACGCCTCTGCTGCTGTTCGGCGCGGACCGGCTCGGCCGCGACGTCTTCAGCCGCACGGTCCAGGGCGCACAGATTTCGCTGTCTATTGGTCTCGTCGGCGTGTTCTTCTCACTCTTGCTCGGCATCGTTCTTGGAGGTATTTCAGGCTATTACGGCGGCAAGCTCGATTTCTTCATCCAACGCTTGATCGACTTCGTGCTGTCGCTGCCCACAATTCCGATCTGGCTCGCCATGGCGGCGGCCCTGCCGCAGGGTTGGCCGGCGGCGCTGCAATATATGATGATCACCATCATCCTGTCGCTGACCGGCTGGGCGCAGCTTGCCCGCGTCGTGCGCGGCCGCTTCCTGTCATTGCGTACCGAGGAATTCGTCGCCGCTGCGAGACTGGACGGCGCCAGCGAAGGGCGCATCATCTTCCGCCACATGCTGCCGAGTTTCGCCAGCCACATCATCGCCTCGATCACGCTTGCGGTCCCGGCGATGATCCTGGCAGAGACCTCCCTCTCCTTCCTGGGCCTCGGCCTGCAGCCGCCGACCATCTCCTGGGGAGTGCTTTTGCGCGAGGCGCAGAACATCCGCTCGATTGCAACGGCGCCGTGGCTGTTCCTGCCCGGTGTTGCCGTCGTCATTGCCGTCATGGCGCTCAACCTTCTCGGCGATGGCCTGCGTGATGCGGCCGATCCCTACAACAAATGAGGCGGGCATGACCGACATCGTTTCCATGAACACCGCCCGTCCATTGCTGCAGGTCAAGAACCTGACCGTCGACTTTCCCTTGCGAACCGGCACGTTTCGCGCAGTCGACAATCTCTCCTTCGCCATCGAGCCCGGAAAGACGCTCTGCGTCGTCGGGGAGAGCGGCTCGGGCAAGTCCGTCACTGCGCGCTCGATCCTGCAGATCGTCGATGCGCCCGGTCGCATCACCGCCGGCTCGATCACTCTCAACGCGGCGAACGGCAGCTCCATCGATATCGTCAAGCTCAATCCGCGCGGACGGCAGATCAGATCGATCCGCGGGCGCGACATCGCCATGATCTTTCAGGAGCCGATGGCCTCGCTTTCGCCGGTCCATACCGTTGGCGACCAGATCATGGAAGCGCTGCGCCTCCATACAAAGATGAGCAAGGCCGAAGCACGGGCCGAAACAATTTCGCTTCTGAAGCAGGTGGAAATCCCTTCCCCCGAAAAGGCGATCGACCGCTACGCCTTTCAATATTCGGGCGGCATGCGCCAGCGCGCCATGATCGCCATGGCGCTCGCCTGCAAGCCGCAGCTTCTGATCGCCGACGAGCCGACGACGGCGCTAGACGTCACGACACAGGCCGAGATCCTCGACCTCATCGCCCGCCTGCAGAAGGCCAACGGCATGGCGGTCCTGTTCATCACACACGACATGGGCGTGGTCGCCCAGATCGCCGACGATGTGCTCGTCATGCACAATGGCGTGGTCAAGGAATACGGCCAAGTCGAGCAGATCTTTCATGCACCGAAGGATGATTATACGCGCATGCTGATCGGCTCGGTGCTGAAGCTCGAGAGGAAGGCCGAAATCCGGCTGGCGCGACCACCGCTCGACAGGGCGGCGGCGCCGATCCTCGAACTGCGCAATGTGTCGATGGCCTTCGGCGAGGTTCGCGCGCTCAACGACGTTTCGATCTCGCTTCTGCCGCGCGAGACGCTTGGCATCGTTGGCGAGAGCGGGTCGGGCAAGACGACGATGGGCCGCTCGATCATGCGCCTGATCGATCCGACGGCCGGGGAGATTCTCTATCGCGGTTCCGATGGCGACATCACGGATCTGGCAACCGCAAAAGGGGCAATGCTTGCAGCGGCGCGCCGCGAGCTGCGCATGGTGTTCCAGGACCCCTTCGGCTCGCTCAATCCGCGCATGACCGTCTCGCAGATCATCGGCGAGCCTTTGCTCGTCAACGGCATTGCCAAGGGCCGCGCCCTTGATGAGCGCGTTTGCCATCTGATGGAGCAGGTCGGGCTTGATCCAAGAGCACGCGAGCGCTATCCGCACGCTTTCTCCGGCGGTCAGCGCCAGCGCATCGGCATTGCCCGAGCCATCACGCTTAATCCGCGCGTGATCGTTGCCGACGAGGCGACCTCGGCTCTCGATGTTTCCGTGCGCTCGCAGGTGCTTGATCTGCTCATGCGTCTGCAGGATGAACTCGGCCTCGCCTATATCTTCATCAGCCACGACATCGGCGTCATCCGCTACATGTGCGACCGGGTCGGTGTCATGTACAAGGGGCGCCTTGTGGAGGTCGGTGATGCCGACAAGGTCTGCAACGCACCCGAACATGCCTATACGCAAGCGCTGATCTCAGCCATCCCGCGCCCCGATCCGCGCGATCGTGATCGCTCGCGGCGCTTCCGCTATGTCGAGCCCGAGACCGTGAAAAACGGGAGTGCCGCCTGATGGCTTGCATCCTCACGGCTCCAGCAATCACACGCCGCCGCTTTGGTTCGGCTTGGCAAGGTTTTTCCCACCTGCGGCGCCTCCCATGCCGCATCCATGTCAATCGATAGAAGGAAAGTTAGATGAAGATCGACCGCATGCGGGTATTCATGACCCGCGACAAGGATCGTCCGCGCGTCATCGTAGCGCTGGACACCGATGACGGGCTGACCGGCTGGGGCGAGTGCTACAATCACGGCCCCGATTTGGCGCTGCCGCCGATCCTCGACTATCTCTACGGCTTTATCGCCGGCCAGGACCCGAGCCGCGTCGACTATCTGATCAACCTGCTGATTCAGCAGAGCCGCTTCCCACCGGGAGCCCTTGGGCTTTCGGCAATTTCCGCGCTCGATCATTGCCTATGGGATCTCTCGGCAAAGGCCCTCAACGTTCCGGTGTACAAGCTGCTCGGCGGCGCGGTGCGCGATCGCATCAAGGTCTATGCCGGCGTCTATACCGCCCCGGATGCGCCGGCCGCACGCGAGGAGCTCGACCGGCTGAACGCCGAATGGGGCTTTACTGCCTTCAAGCTCAGCCCCTGGCGCATCGACATGCATGCCCATCGCTGGGGCAATGTCGTCAAGGCATCGGCCGACTATTTCCGCTCGCTGCGGGAGACCGTGCGTGACGACTACGAGATTGCCTTCGACGCCCATGCGAAGATCTTCGAACCGGTCGCTGCCCGCCAGCTCGGCAACGCGCTGGCACCTTACGACCCGCTCTTCTACGAGGAGCCGCTGCGCCCCGAAAATATCGAGATGTGGGGCGAGCTGAAACAAGGTCTCAATTGCGTGCTGGCGACAGGCGAGTCCCTCTACAATCGAAATGAGTTTCTACGCCTGTTGCAGGTCAAGGGCGCCGATCTCATCCAGCCCGACATCTGCGTCGTCGGCGGTATCAGCGAGATGCGGCGCATTGCAACCATCGCCGAAGCGCATTTCGTCGGCGTTGCCCCGCACAATCCGATGGGTCCGCTCGCAACCGCTGTCAACGTGCATTTCTCGGCCGCAGCACAGAACTTCAAAATCCTCGAATACCGGCTGCCGAAGGGCCAGGCCTATGTCTATGGCGGCAACGAGGTCGAGCAGCGGCAGGGCGAAACTCGCTATGTCGTCGATCCTTACCTGCCGAAGGACGGCTATCTCGAGCTTCGGCCCGATCGCCCCGGCTGGGGTGTCGAGATGGATGAAAAGGCCATGGAAGAGGAAGGCTACATCCACTGGCAACGGCGGGTGCCCAAGCGCCCCGACGGCTCCTATGCCTTTGCCTGACGAATACTGAATGCGCCGCCGGCATTTGCCGGAATCGGAAATTATCAATGTGAGAAAGGCGACGTTCCGGTCGCCTTTCTCCGTTATTGTGTGCCTTCGCGCCGGATCATTTCGCGCGCGCAGCACCTGACGCGCCAAGATCATCACGTCTTGACGTTCGCGGGATCATCCGCCCGATTACGAGGACCAACAGCACGGCGACCAGAAGGCAGGCGGCAAGGAAGAACATCGGCGCAATCGTGCTGCCCGTGGAGTCCTTGATCCATGGGACGACATTCTGCGCAACGAAGCCGCCGAGATTGCCTACGGAGTTGATCGCAGCAAGGCCCGCCGCGGCGCCCGCTCCCTGCAGGAAGCGCGAGGGAAGGCTCCAGAACACCGGTTGACCGGCGAAGATACCGGCGGCTGCGATGGAGAGGAAAGCAAATTGCAGCGTATGGTTGGGAATGACGGCTGACAGAACCAGGCTCACGGCGCCCACCAGCGCGGGAATGACGATATAGGGCGTCTTGCTCTCGGCCTTGTCGGCTGCCGCGGGCACCGCATAAAGGGCGATGGCGACAAGAAGCCAGGGAATGATGTTCAGGAAGCCGTTCGTCGTGTTGCTGACGCCAAAATTCTTGACGATGGTCGGCAGCCAGTAGCTCAGACCATAGGCGGCCAACGGAAAGCCGACATAGCAAAGCGCCATCAGCAGCACACGCGGATTGATGAGGGCACGGAAGCCATCGGCAGCGTTCTTCTCCATGCCCGAATTTTCCGCCGCGAGCCGCTCCTTGAGCCATGTCTTATCGGCATCGCTGAGAAACGAAGCCTGGGCAGGCAGATCCGGCAGGAAGAAGAGCGTGATGATCCCGGCGATGATGGCAGGTATGCCGGTGACGAGGAAGACCCATTGCCATCCGGCCATGCCGTAAAGGCCGTTTAGATCGAGGAGCACACCACCCAGTGGCGCACCGATCGCATTGGCAAAGGCACTGAAGATCATGAACAGACCGACCATCGTGCCGCGATAGGCAGACGGATACCAAAGCGTCAGAAGATATAGCACGCCCGGAAAGAAGCCCGCCTCGCAGGCACCGAGCAGGAACCGGAGGATATAAAACATCGTCGCATTCTGCGTGTAGGCGAGCGCGACCGTGACAATGCCCCAGGATATCAGGATACGCGCGAACCACTTGCTGGCGCCGAACCTGTCGAGAAGCAGGTTGCTCGGCACTTCGAAGATGAAATAGCCGATGAAGAACAAGGACGCGCCGAGACCATAGGCATATTCGCTCATGCCAAGATCGCCGACCATTTCCAGCTTCGCATAGCTGACATTCTGACGATCGATGTAGGCGATCAGATAAAGGATGCCCAGAAACGGCATGAGCCTCCAGGTGATCCTGGAGATAAGCTGCTTTTCATCAACCACGCCTCTTCCTCCCCGAAAGATGGTTCTGACTGATGTAGATAGCGCAACTGGCCGTTTATCAATGCGCTAGACTGCAAAGCTCATTTTGCCCATAGAGCTTGCGGGTGACACAGGCGGGCTACATATCTCCAAAATGAGAGGGCAGCCCCGAGCGGATCCCTCAGGCGACGCGCTCGAACTGCGTGCGAATATGTTCGATGTAGTGCTGGCCGGGCGAAGATGCCTTGACCATGGCAAGCGCCGCCTTCTGTGGCACGCCGGTAAACTGACGCTCCTCGCCGTTCTTGAAGCGGATATAGAGCCGCCCATCGTCGGGACGGAAAAATACGGATTTGATAATTTTCGACGACACCGGAAGTTCTTGCATGGGTCACCTCACTTTCATTGGGCTTTTCGCACATAAACCCCAAAAGATGGGTGAAGTGACCTAGTTAATAAAAGATAGAGTTGTATCAGCGGATTTTAGCGATTTCCTTTCAAGAGCTTATCGCTCTTTTGGCAGCGCGTCGCCGGCATAAAGCGCAGCAAATTCCGCGCTCGGCGGTATCGGCTTTATGATGTCGATCAGGACGCCATTCGGATCGGCGGTGATGAAGTGGCGCTGACCGAAGGCTTCATCGCGAATTGCAAGCAAAATGGGCAGGCCGGCCTGGCGCACACGGTCATAAACGGTATCGACGTCGTCCACTTCAAAATTAAGCAGCAGGCCTGCAACCCGCCCGCGGCCCTCTTCCGGAATAGTCTCATGCCGCCCGTCCAGGATGGCAAGGTTGACCGCGCTATCCTGTGCATGCTGCAGGTGCACATACCAATCGCTGGCGAAATTCTCCTGAAAGCCAAAATGCGTCCGGTAGAAAACCGCGGTCGCCTCAACATGCTCCGTCATGATCACCGGATAATAGCTTGTCACCTTCATGCTTCACTTCTCCCCAAAAAAGACATACAGTCTGCCTGTATTTTTCTGCAAATAACATACAGGCTGCATGCATGCAAGATTTTCGCTCCAATCGGGAAAGAACCGAAAAGACCAAAGCCGCGCTCATCGCAGCAGCGCGCGCCCTGTTCGTTGAAAAGGGCTACGCCGAAACGTCGACGCCGGAAATCGTGGCAGCGGCCGGCATTACGCGTGGCGCGCTCTACCATCACTTCGAAGACAAGCGCGCCCTCTTTCGCGCCGTGGTCAGGGAGGAAGCGCTTGCTGCGACAGCCGCGATCGAGGCGGCGACGCCTGGGCGTCTTTCCGCCCTTGAGGCGCTGATCGCCGGCAGCAATGCCTATCTCGATGCGATGCGGGTGAGTGGCCGCACACGGCTTTTGCTGATCGAAGGACCGACGGTGCTCGGCTATCTCGACATGAAGCAATTGGACGAGGAAACCACGGCACTTACCCTGCAGCATGGGCTGGAAGCAGCGCTTACTCCAGGCCGCGCTTCCGGCATTCCAGTCGACGCGCTTGCCGACATCCTATCAGCAGCCTTTGATCGGGCAGCCCTCGCAGTCGATGCCGGCGGCGACGCGGATCGATATCGCGCAGCGATTGCGCATCTGATCAAGCATATTGCCGGTTGATGGACACGCCCGCCCGATAGCTGGAGAGCCCAGTTCGTCGACCGTGCAAATACCGGCTGCTCGGACTGTTTGGCGCTCATCGCGACATCCGAGCACACATTGTTTCGCATATTATTTGGGCACAGCTGTTGCTTGACACTTTTTTAGACGCCTCATATGATTTTTTACCAAATGATCAAAAAGCAGGGGAACTAGAAAATGACCAAGCAGATCATCCTGACACGCCGTGCCGTCATCGCGTCCGGCATTGCCCTTGGCGTCGGTGCGCTTGCACCGGCTGCTCGAGCGGCAGCACCGCTCAAGGTCGCGGGCATTCATGCCTCGCCCGTCGAAAATGCCTGGAATTCCTGTCTTCACAAGGCCCTTCAGGATGCGGCAAAGGAGGGCGTGATCGAATACGTCTTCTCCGAGGGCGTCTCGGGCACGGACTATCCGCGCGCCATGCGTGAATATGCCGAACAGGGCAACAAGCTGATTATTGGCGAGGCCTATGCGGTTGAAAAGGAGGCGCGCCAGGTCGCAGGCGACTATCCGGACACCGCCTTCGTGCTCGGCTCGAGCGGCGAGGCCGCCGGCAGCAATTTCGGCGTATTCGGCACCTGGAACTATGACGGCGCTTATCTCGCAGGCATGCTCGCAGGCAAGATGACCAAGTCAAATGTCGTCGGCTCGGTCGGCGCCGTTCCGATCCCCGAAGTCAACATGCTGATCAACGCCTTTGCGGCGGGCGTCAAGGCGGTCAACCCGAACTGCAAGCACCTCGTCTCCTTCATCGGCACCTTCTTCGATCCGCCAAAGGCACGCGAAGCCGGTCTCGCACAGATCGACGCCGGCGCCGATGTCCTCTTTGGCGAACGTATCGGCACGGCGGACGCCGCCAAGGAACGACATATCAAATCCGTGGGATCGCTGATCGATTACACGCCGCGCTACCCCGACACCGTCTTTGCCAATGCCATGTGGTACTTCCGTCCCATTCTCAATGCCGCAATCGCCGATGTTGCCGCCGGCAAGCCGGTCGGCCGCAGCTACACGGCCTATGGCCTGCTGAAGGAAGGCGGCAGCGATATCGTCTACGTCAAGGGCGCAGCCCCGGCAGAGGCGGAAGCTGCGATGGAGAAGGTCCGTGCCGACATCAAGGCAGGCACCTTCGAAGTGCCGAAGGTCATGGATCAACCGAAGTAACTCTCCGGTTGATCATGAGCAGCCCGTCATTCGCCGACGCCACAGAGCTGGCCGGCGCGATCAAGGCCGGCAAACTCGCCTGCGTGGATGCCATGGAGGCAGCTCTTGCCGCCTGCGCCGAGCAAGACAAGCTTGGCGCCATCACCTATCTCAATCCCGAGGCGGGGCTTGCGACAGCACAGGCCCTCGATCAGGAGGCGTCGGTGCATCCCGAGCGCTTTTCTGAGCGCGCCTTTGCCGGCGTGCCGACGGTTGCCAAGGATCTCGGTGGCCCCTTTCCGGGGCTGCCGGTGACGGCCGGCTCCCGCCTGTTCACCCGCAACGGCAACGGTGCGGATAGTGATCTGGCCGGGCGTTTTCGCGATGCCGGCCTCTGCGCCTTCGGCTTGAGCACCAGCCCGGAATTCGGCTTCTCCCTCGCATCCGAGCCGGCAATCGGCCCAATTTGCCGAAACCCGTTAGATCCACGCAGGACCGCCGGAGGTTCCTCGGGTGGTGCCGCCGCCGCAGTCGCCGCCGGTATCGTGGCAATCGCCCATGCGACGGATGCGGGCGGCTCGATCCGCGTGCCGGCCGCCTGTTGCGGGCTTGTCGGGCTGAAACCGACACGTGGCGCCGTACCCGCCGGCCCCTCCTTCGGCAATCATCTCGGCGGCATCGCCAGTGAACTCGCCGTGACCCGCTCCGTGCGCGATACCGCGCGGATCTTCGATGTCGTGCGAGGTCGCACACGAGGGCCGTTCGCTGACATCATCCAATCCCCGGCCAAGACGAGCAAGCTTCGCGTTGGACTTCTGACAGACACCGGACAGCATTACACGACGGAGCCAGATAGGGCCGACGCGGTGGAGGCCGCGGCCCGCTTGCTGAAAGAACAGGGACACGAGTTGATGCCCCTTCGTTGGGAGGACGTGGAAAGCGCCGTGAAGGCCAGCGCCCGGGCCTTCGGCGATATCATTTCCGTCAACATAGCCGGCCTGATTGACGATCTCGAACTGGACATGCGCGCCGCCGAGACGATGACACAGGCCTTTATCAAGCGCGGACGCACCATGCCGGCAACAGCACTTTGGAGCTCACTCAATCGCGCCGTGAAGGCCAGCCGGATTCTGTGGGAGCTTTTCGACACGGTCGACGTCATCGTCATGCCGATGCTCGCCTCGGCGCCACCGCTGATCGGGTCTTTCCCCACGGATCATTCGGACACAGAGCTGCACCTTGAGCGCATGACGTCCTTTGCGCCGCTTGCCTCGCTTGCCAACATATCCGGCTTTCCGGCGATCACGCTTCCCTTCGGCGAGGATGCCGAAGGATTGCCGCTGCCGGTTCAGATAATGGCACCCATGGGTGAGGATAACCTCTTGCTGCAGCTTGCATCTCTGCTCGAGGCCGAGCAACGTTGGCAACACCGCTTCCCGATTGCAGGATTTCCGACATGAGTGCTCCTGTCCTGACCATCGAAGGTGTCAGCAAGCGCTTCGGCAGCACGATTGCCAATGACAATATCTCCTTGTCTTTGGCAAAGGGTGAGATCGTTGCCCTGCTCGGCGAAAACGGTGCGGGCAAGACGACACTGATGAGCATCCTCTTCGGGCACTATGTGCCCGACACCGGGCGCATCCTGATCGATAATGTGGAACTGCCGCAGGGCAAGCCGCGCGCAGCAATCAAGGCCGGCGTCGGCATGGTGCATCAGCATTTCTCGCTGGCGCCGAACCTGACCGTCCTCGAAAACATCATGACGGGCACGGAGGGACTATGGTCGCTCAGGTCCCAAACGGCGGCTGCCCGCAAGAAACTCCTGGCAATCTCCGAGCGCTTCGGCCTGAAAGTCGATCCCGATGAGCGCCTTGGCGATCTCTCGGTCGGCGAGCAGCAGCGCGTGGAGATCCTCAAGGCGCTCTACAATGATGCGCGCATCCTGATCCTTGACGAGCCGACCGCGGTTCTCACCCAGATCGAAGCGGAAAAGCTCTTCTCGACGCTGAAACAGATGGCAGCACAGGGCCTGTCGCTGATTTTCATCTCTCACAAGCTCGATGAGGTCATGGCGACGGCCGACCGTATCATCGTCCTGCGCGGCGGCAAGGTTGCGGCCGAAAGGCAGGCATCTCAGACCAGCAAGGCAGAACTCGCCGAACTGATGGTCGGACACCGCGTCACGCGCCCGACTCGGGAGAAAAGCGAGCCTGGCGCCATCGCGCTCGAAGCTCGCGACGTCACGCTCAAAAGTGGCGGCGTCGAGCGCCTGAAGAAGATCAGCTTTCATGTCCGTGCGGGCGAGGTTCTCGGCATCATCGGCGTATCCGGAAACGGCCAGGCGAACCTGGGCCAGATGCTGTCCGGCACAGCAAACCGTTCCTCCGGCGAGCTTCTCCTGTTCGGCCATCCCGTTGGCGATCTCGACGTCGCCGCGGTCATCAATGCCGGCATCGGACGCATTCCGGAAGATCGAAACCGCGACGGCGCCATCGGCGAAATGACGATCTGGGAAAATGCCGTGCTCGAGCGCTTGTCCTCCTATTCCAAGCATGGTCTGGTCGACAAAGGCGCGGGCATAGCATTTGCGCAGGAGATCATCGAGGCGTTCGACGTGCGTGGCGGCAATGCCGCGACCCGGACCCGCCTCCTCTCGGGCGGAAACATGCAGAAGCTGATCCTCGGACGCAATCTCCATGAACGTCCGCGCATCCTCATCGCCGCCCAACCGGCACGCGGGCTGGATGAAGGCGCTGTTGCTGCCGTTCACGGGCGCATTCTGGAGGCTCGTCGCCAAGGCACAGCCGTTCTTCTGATCTCGGAGGATCTGGACGAGGTCATTGCGCTGGCCGATCGCATCCAGGCAATCGTCGGCGGGCGTCTTTCTCCGCCCATTGATGCCGATGAGGCCGATGCGCGGCTATTGGGGCTGATGATGGCAGGCGAATGGACAGAAAAGAGCAGGGTCGACCATGCGATTTGAACGGCGCGAACACCGCCCACTCTACATGATGATCCTCGCGCCGTTGCTTGCAATCATTGCGGCGCTCGCGCTCGCCGGCATCCTGATTGCCATTGCCGGCGCGCCGGTCTTCGAAGCCTACAGGCGGATCCTGCTCGGTGCCTTCGGCTCGCGGCTTTCGGCAACGGAGACGCTGACGCGCGCGACGCCATTGATCCTGACGGGACTTGCCGCCGCCGTCGCCTTCCGCGCCCGGCTCTGGAATATCGGCGCCGAGGGGCAATTCTATTTCGGCGCCATTGCCGTTGCCGCCTTCGGGTCGAAGATGCTGGCCGGCGTGCCCGGGCCCATCCTCATTCCGCTGCTGATGATGATCGGCGCCATCGCCGGCATGGTCCTGATACTCGTGCCTCTATGGCTGCGGCTACGCTTCTCCGTCGACGAAGTCGTGACAAGCCTCATATTGAATTTCATTGCCGTTCTCTTCGTCTCCATGCTGATCGACGGCGTGTTGAAAGACCCGACGGCGTTCGGCTGGCCGCAATCTCAAGCTCTGGTCGATCAGGCCATGCTGCCGAAGCTGATCGCGCGATCGCGCCTCCATATCGGTTTTGCAATTGCGATCGTGATTGCTGTCATCGTCTATTTCGTTCAGTCGCGCACCGTCTTCGGCATGCAGTCGCGGGCAGCCGGTCTCAATCCGTCGGGCGCCGTCTTTGCCGGGGTTCGCCTCGGTTCGACCCTGGTCAAGGTCGCCTGTCTTTCGGGCGGCCTTGCCGGCCTTGCCGGCGCGATCGAAGTGATGGGCGTCAAAGGTTACGTCACGACAGATCTCTCGCCCGGCTTCGGCTATGCCGGCATCGTCGTTGCCATGCTGGCCAACCTGAACCCGCTTGGCGTCGTGCTTGCGGCGATCTTCACCGCGACCATGTTCGTCGGCGCCGACGGCATGAGCCGCAGCCTCGGCATTCCCACCTATATCGCCGACGTCACGGTCGCGCTTTCGCTACTGACCATGCTGATCGCCTTGTTCTTCACGCAGTACAGGATCCGCCGATGAGCACACTGATCGACATCATTGCTTCAGCCGGACTTTGGGCTGCCGTGTTGCGGATTGCCACGCCCCTGATCTTCGGCACCCTCGGCGCGCTGCTTTGCGAGCGAGCCGGCGTCCTCAATCTCGGCATCGAGGGCATCATGACCTTCGGCGCGATGATCGGTTGGCTATCCGTCTATCACGGTGCTGACCTTTGGACCGGCCTTCTGATCGCGGCGATCGCCGGCGGGATATTCGGACTTTTGCATTCGGCACTGACCGTGACGCTCGGCCTGTCGCAGCATGTTTCCGGCCTCGGCGTCACGCTCTTTGCGTCCAGCTTCAGCTATTACATATTCCGGCTGGTTGTACCGGTTGCCGGAACGCCGCCAACCATTACGCCCTTCCAGCCGATCGCCATTCCCGGGCTTTCCACCCTGCCCTTCATCGGCCCCGCTCTCTTCACGCAGACCGCGCCGACCTATCTCGCGATCCTGGTGGCGCTCGTGATGGCCTACCTCATCTTCCGCACGCCCGTCGGCCTTGCGATCCGCATGGCGGGTGAAAACCCGCATGCAGCCGAGGCCCAGGGCCTCAACCCGATGAAGATCCGTTACGGCGCCATTATCGCCGGCAGCGCCCTTATGGGCATGGGCGGCGCGTTCCTGACGCTTTCCGCCTTCAACAGCTTCTTTCCGACCATGGTGCAGGGACGCGGCTGGATCTGTATCGCACTTGTCGTCTTTTCGTCCTGGCGGCCGGGTCGGGCGCTGTTCGGCGCCTTGCTCTTTGCCTTCTTCGACGCATTCCAGTTGCGCCTCCAAACCGCAGTTCAGGGCGTGCCCTATCAGATCTTCCTGATGACGCCCTACATCCTGTCCATCGTCGCCCTTGCCGTCATGAGCAGGCGAGCCCGCGTACCGCAGGCGCTGATGCAACCCTATCGCCGTGGCGAGAGATAATCCGAGGAGCCTTCCATGTTCGATCTGATCATTCGCAATGCCAATCTGCCCGACGGTCGCAAGGGCATCGACATCGCGGTCAAGGATGGCAAGATCGCAGCAATCGAGGCCTCGATCACCGCCGAGACGAAGGAAGAAATCGATGCGACGGACAGGCTGGTGAGCCCGCCTTTCGTCGATCCGCATTTCCACATGGACGCAACGCTGTCGCTCGGCCTGCCGCGCATGAACGTTTCCGGTACGCTCCTGGAAGGTATCGCTCTCTGGGGCGAGTTGCGCCCGATCGTGACGAAGGAAGAACTTGTCGATCGCGCACTGCGTTATTGCGATCTCGCAGTCACGCAGGGTCTGCTGTTCATCCGCAGCCATGTCGATACCTCCGATCCCAAACTGGTGACGGCTGAGGCGCTTCTGGAGGTGAAGGACAAGGTCAAGCCCTATATCGACCTGCAACTCGTCGCCTTTCCGCAGGATGGCTACTACCGCGCCAGGGACGGCGTCGCCTCGCTTGAGCGGGCACTCGACATGGGCGTCGACATCGTCGGTGGCATTCCGCACTTCGAGCGCACAATGGATGAAGGCCGAGCTTCGGTCGAGGCGCTGTGCAGGATCGCCGCCGACCGCGGCCTGCCCGTCGACATGCATTGCGACGAAACCGACGACCCGATGTCGCGCCACATCGAGACGCTGGCCGCCGAAACTATCCGCTTCGGGCTGCAGGGCCGCGTTGCCGGCTCGCACCTGACCTCGATGCATTCGATGGACAATTATTACGTCTCCAAGCTGATCCCCTTGATGGCGGAAGCGAGGATCAACGTCATTCCCAATCCGCTGATCAACATCATGCTCCAGGGCCGGCACGACACCTACCCCAAGCGGCGCGGCATGACGCGGGTGCGCGAGCTGATGGAGGCCGGGCTCAACGTCTCCTTCGGCCATGATTGCGTGATGGACCCCTGGTATTCGATGGGCTCCGGCGACATGCTCGAGGTCGGGCATATGGCGATCCACGTCGCGCAGATGGCCGGCATCGAAGACAAGAAGAAGATCTTCGATGCGCTCACCGTCAACTCGGCCAAGACGATGGGCCTTGAGGGCTATGGCCTGGAAAAGGGCTGCAATGCCGATCTTGTCGTCCTGCAGGCAGTCGATACGCTGGAGGCGCTTCGCCTGAAGCCCAATCGCCTCGCCGTCATCAAGAGTGGCAAGATCATTGCCCGCTCAGCCCCACGTATCGGCGAGCTTTTCCTGGACGGACGGCCACGGAAGATCGATGGCGGGCTCGATTACGTGCCCGTCAGGGGCTAGCGGACCGTCTCGCGAGACACCACCAAACAGTCCAGGGCGCAATCCTTATTCTCGCTGCGCTGCGCCATCTTGCGACAGTCTTGCTGCGGGGTTTCGGCCGACCGCAGCATGCGCGGGCATTCAGTCACGTCAATCGAATTTGACCGTTTCATTCCGCCAATCTGACGTGTGTATAAATCACACATATGCGACTGGAGTAAACTTTGCTTTACATCTAACATGTCAGCATGATACGCACTGATCTTACAAGATCGGGAGGATCGAATGAAAGAGAGTTTTGGCCTATCGGCCGCCCTGGCGACCCCTTTTGACGCCGAGGATGAGATCGCAATTGCAGGCGTGATCGCACAAGCCAAACATTGCCTTGCCAATGGCTGCAACAGCGTCACACTGTTCGGCACGACGGGCGAAGGCGCCTCGATCGGAATGCAGGAACGCCAGCAGGTTCTCGCGGCAATGCTGGAAGCCGGCATTGCGCCCAAGCAGATCGTCATGGGTGTTCTGGTCGACGCTGCCGAGGACGCTGCGGCGCAGGCAGCGCAAGCCCTCGCACAGGGTGTTCGCGGCATCCTTCTCGCTCCACCGTCCTATTTCAAGAACGTCAGCGACGATGGCCTCTTCAAATGGTTCGCCGCCGTCTTCACCATGCTGGGTGCCCATGCACGGGACGTGATTGTCTACAACATTCCGTCGGTGACGATGGTGCCGCTTTCCGTTTCTCTCGTCGGCCGGCTGCGCGAAGCATTTCCGGAGGTCGTGGTTGGCGTCAAGGATTCCTCCGGTGACTGGCCCTATACCGAGACTCTGTTGAAGACCCATGGCGACCTCATCATTCTGATTGGTGACGAGCGCCATCTTGCGCGCGGCGTTCGCTTGGGCGGACAGGGCGCGATTTCCGGCATGGCAAACCTCCTCCCCCGTGAAGTGCAAGCCATGGCCGAGCGAGGCGCAGACGACCCCAACGTCGAACGTTTCGTTGGAGAGTTGCTGAACTATCCAGTCATCCCGTCCATCAAGGCGATCCTTGCGCGCCTTGCAAATGACGCGAGCTGGCTTGCGGTACGGCCGCCACTCGTGCCAATGAACGCTCAGGATTCTGACAAGCTCTTTGCCGCCTTCGACGCATTGTTTCGCGCCAGGGCAGCCTAACCGAACAGCCCGGAGCTGCCGATGGACGGACTAGGCGAACAGCCGACGTTGAGGGAAAAAGCCTATGAAAGCTTCACGCGCCACCTTTTGGCGCGCGACGTTCGTCCTGGCCAGTTCATCTCGCAACGACGCCTCGTCGAATTGACGGGACTGACGCTCGGTGCAATCCGCGAGCTCATTCCACGCCTGGAAGCCGAAGGGCTGATCAAGACGGTGCCGCAGCGCGGGTTGCAGATCGCGCATATCGATCTCGATCTTATCCGCGAAGCCTTTCAACTTCGGCTTTTCCTGGAAAAGGAAGCGGTTGCGCTATTTGCTTATTCGGCGTCGGACGAGACGATCGCCAAGCTCTTGAAGGACCATCGCGATATTGCCGATGCCATCCGCGCAGGCGACAATTCTCCGGAACTCGAGCTGCATGCACAGTCGGTGGACTGGGGCATGCACGACGCCTTCATCGACGCGCTGGGCAACACGATCATCTCGAATGCCTATCGCGTCAATTCCATCAAGATGCGGCTGATCAGCCAGGACAGGTTTCGCATCAACGGCCACGTCGGACCGGTCATGGAAGAGCATTTGAAAGTGCTCGAGGCGATAGAGCGGCGTTCGGCCGACGATGCCGTGGCGGCGCTCGTGTCACATATCGGCGGGGCGCGGGACCGTGCATTGAAGATTTGAACGCGTTTGAATAACAAAGCCGCGAATGAGGAGATTCTCGGCCAAAAGAGGAGGAACGGAATGTCATCGTCATTTTTCAATCCGACACGTCGCGGCTTCATGGCCGGCACCGCAGCACTTGGCGCGGCAAGCCTTCTGGGGGTTCGCACCGCATCGGCTGCCGTAGACTGGAAGCGCTTTTCCGGCACGACGCTTGAAGTCAACCTGATCAAGAGCCCGCGCAGCGAGACGATCCTCAAATATCTGAGCGAATTCGAAGCGCTGACCGGCATCAAGGTCAATGCCGAGGCGACGCCCGAGCAGCAGCAGCGCCAGAAGACGACAATCGAGCTTTCCTCCGGAAAGCCGAGCTTCGATGTCGTGCACCTGAGCTATCACGTCCAGAAGCGCCAGTTCGAAAAGGGCGGCTGGCTCGCCGATATCAGCGGTTTCATGAAGGATCCGTCGCTCACAGATCCGTCGCTGACGGAAAGCGACTTTGCCGAGGCAGGCCTAAAATTTGCGAAGGATTCCGCTGGCGTCATGCGCTCGCTTCCCTTCTCGGTCGACTACTGGATCATCTACTGGAACAAGGCCCTGTTTGAGAAGAAGGGGCTTGCCTATCCGGAGACCTTCGAAGACATGGCCAAGGCCGCCGAAGCGCTGACGGACAAGGCGACCAACACTTACGGTTTCGTCGCGCGCGGCCTGAAGAACGCCAACACGCCTGTGTGGACGACTTTGATGCTCGGCTACGGCGCAACGCCGCTTTCGGCCGACGGCAAGCTGCAAACCGAAGCGCAGGGAGCCGTGGACGCCGCCAAGCTATATCAACGCCTGATGACGAAATCGGCACCTCCCGGCATTTCGGGCTTCAACTGGGCCGAAGCGCAATCTGCCTTCCTTCAGGGTAAGATCGGCATGTGGCTTGATGGCGTCGGCTTCGCACCGCCGATCGAAAATCCGGAAAAGTCCCGCGTCGTCGGCCAGGTCGGTTATGGCATCATGCCGAAGGGACCGAATGCGCAGGCAGCCGCCACCACCGGCGACGGCATCGGTGTCACCGCCGCCAGCCAGAAGAAGGAAGCAGCCTATCTCTTCTGCCAGTGGGCGATTTCGCACGACATGGGCGCGCGGCTGCTGCAGGCCGGCGCCGGCGTTCCCTTCCGTCAGTCCATTCTGGAGGATCAGAAGGTGCGCGAGGGCGTGAAGATGCCAGGTCCATGGCTGGATGCAGTCGCAGGTTCCGCCAAGGTCTCGCAACTCGCCCTGCCCGTCATCATTCCGGTCACCGAGTTCCGTGACATCTACGGCGTCGCGCTCACCAACATGATCGGCGGCGCTGATCCTGCAAGCGAACTCAAGACGGCGACGGCGCAGTTCGAGCCGGTATTGGCGCGAAGCGAGGGATAATGGCCTCAGTGAGCATCGAAGAGACCAAAACGAAAGCTGAGAAGAGGAGCAAGCCGCAAAGGCTTGCTCCCAACTACTGGCCCTTCGTCGTTCCGGCATTGATCGTAATCGCTGCCGTCATCGTCTTCCCCTGGGTCTTCACCCTTTGGATGAGCGTGAACAAGTGGACGCTTGGTCAGTCGCAGAGCTTTATCGGCTTGGATAACTATGTTCGGCTGGCGACGGACGCGCGCTTCTGGGAGTCGCTGTGGCACACGGTTCTCTACACCGTGCTGTCCGTGGTCGGCCCCTTGGTGTTCGGGACACTCGCCGCGCTGATCTTCGATGCAAATTTTCCGCTGCGCGGCTTTCTGCGCGGCGTCTTCGTCATGCCGATGATGGCGACACCGGTCGCTGTGGCGCTCGTATGGACGATGATGTTCCATCCGCAGCTCGGCGTACTGAACTATTTGCTGTCTCTGGTCGGCATCGGACCTCAGGAATGGATCTACAATCAGTCCAGCGTCATTCCCTCGCTGGTTCTGATAGAGGTCTGGCAGTGGACACCGCTTGTCATGCTGATCGTGCTCGGCGGCCTCGCCTCGGTTCCGCGCGAGCCCTATGAGAGCGCCGAAATCGACGGCGCAAATGCCTGGCATAAGTTTCGCTACCTGACACTGCCGATGATCTCGCCCTTCCTGATGATCGCCGTCATCATTCGCGGCATCGATGCGATCAAGAGCTTCGACATCATCTATGCGATGACCCAAGGCGGCCCGGGAACGGCGTCCGAGACGATCAACATCTACCTCTACAACACCGCGTTTTCCTATTACGACATCGGCTATGGCTCGGCCATGGCGGTGGTGTTCTTCATTCTCATTGTCGCGCTCTCCTTCATTCTTCTGATGATGCGGCAGCGGACGAAATGGACCGACGCGGAGGGACATTGAAATGAAGCGTTCGACACTCAACCGCATCGGTCTGTTGTTCGTGGCGCTGGTGATCGTATCGCCGGTCGTGCTGTTCTTCCTCTGGATGATCTCGCTGTCGCTGAAGTACGAGATCGACAACGGCGCCTATCCGCCAATCCTCATTCCTGATCGCATTGCCTGGGCGAATTACGTCAACGTCTTTCAGGAAAACAATTTCTTCCTCTATTTCTGGAACTCCATTCTGGTGACGGGGGCGGCGACCCTGCTTGCGCTCGTCATTGGCGTGCCTGCCGGTTACGGCATTGCGCGGCTGAAGGCCGAGAAGTCAGCGATCGTCATCATGATCGCCCGCATGACGCCGGGCCTGTCCTTCCTCATTCCGCTGTTTCTGCTGTTCCAATGGCTCAATCTTTTGGGAACGCTCTGGCCACAGATCATCATCCATCTCGTCGTGACGGTCCCAATCGTCGTCTGGATCATGATCGGTTATTTCGAGACGACCCCGATAGAACTGGAGGAGGCTGCAAGCATCGATGGCGCGACGCCTTGGCAGGTCTTTCGCCTCGTCGCCCTGCCGATCGCGCGACCCGGCATCGTCGTTGCCTTCATCCTCTCCGTCATCTTCTCCTGGAACAACTTCGTCTTCGGCATCGTGCTCGCCAGCCGCGAGACCCGCACGCTACCGGTCGCGGTCTACAATATGC
>NZ_JAELTU010001005.1 GCF_016429015.1 Rhizobium sp. ASV20 | reverse complement strand
CCCCCCCCCCCCCCCCCCCCCCCCCCCCCCCCCCCCCCCCCCCCCCCCCCCCCCCCCCCCCCCCCCCCCCCCCCCCCCCCCCCCCCCCCCCCCCCCCCCCCCCTTTTCACGCAGAAGACGGCATACGCGATCTTCGCCGATGTCTCGTGGGCTCGGAGATGTGTATAAGAGACAGGTCCGGTCTCGGTATAATCGCCGAAGCCGGTGGAATCGGGCATGCGGATGAATTCGTATTTCACCAGCGGCTCGTCGATCTCGAGCGGCTCGGGCACGACGGCCTCAAGCGCCTCGCGCGAAGTGCG
>NZ_JAELTU010001004.1 GCF_016429015.1 Rhizobium sp. ASV20 | reverse complement strand
CCCCCCCCCCCCCCCCCCCCCCCCCCCCCCCCCCCCCCCCCCCCCCCCCCCCCCCCCCCCCCCCCCCCCCCCCCCCCCCCCCCCCCCCCCCCCCCCCCCCCCCTTTTCCAGCAGAAGACGGCATACGCGATCTTCGCCGATGTCTCGTGGGCTCGGAGATGTGTATAAGAGACAGGATCTGAGAGGCGCGGAGCTTGATCAGGTGAATGAAGCGGCGTTCGAGGCCGCTGCTCTGAACGAAGTTCTCCAGAGCGACGACGGCCTTGTAGGAGTCCGGGGAGGCCTTGGCGAAGTTGAAACGC
>NZ_JAELTU010001003.1 GCF_016429015.1 Rhizobium sp. ASV20 | reverse complement strand
CCCCCCCCCCCCCCCCCCCCCCCCCCCCCCCCCCCCCCCCCCCCCCCCCCCCCCCCCCCCCCCCCCCCCCCCCCCCCCCCCCCCCCCCCCCCCCCCCCCCTTTTTAATGCTCCGGCGACCACCGAGAACTACACTCCAAGAATTTCGTCGGCAGCGTCAGATGTGTATAAGAGACAGGCCAGACACTGATCGTCACGGCTGGCTTTGGTCATGTCCAGAGAGAAGGCGGACCCATCGAGGAAATTCGTCCAGGCGACGTCGTCTGGTTCCCGCCTGGCGAAAAGCATTGGCATGGAGCATCGC
>NZ_JAELTU010000013.1 GCF_016429015.1 Rhizobium sp. ASV20 | reverse complement strand
CAGGAAGAGGCCGAAGCGCTCGCCGAAACCATCCGTGCCGATTTCTGCCGCGTTCCTCTGCTTGCCGGTCGCTCCCTTGTTCCTGCGACCGTCAGCATCGGCGTGGCAATCATGCCACGCGACGAGGTGAGCTGGGACCGGCTCGTTTCCTCCGCCGATCGCGCCCTTTACGCCGCCAAGCATGCGGGGCGCAATTGCACCATCGTCTTCAGCGAGGCGGAGATCGCCAAGACCGAGGATGCCCCATCGAAGACGGATATTGGCGATCTCGTACCGACGCTGGAAGATCAGATCCACGCTTTGCGGCGTATGGGCAAGCTCGCGAAAATGTAACCGAAACATTCCCTCACCTGCCGGCTCGCCCCCACGCCGGCGGCTGGATCGAACGCCCAGGCTCTAAGGACCTCGTCCGATCCAAAGTGCGTCATCATCGTTCCAATTCGTTTCGCACGCCTAGATCGCTGATTCTACCGGTGTCGTGGCAATAAGACCGCTGCACAATTTTGCGTGACATGCTTTAGTACCTCCCCGTCGGCTCCAGCCGCCTGGCGAAGCCACCCACATTGCCTGCCACGCAAACGGCGAGTGGCGATCGGTGAGGTCTGCGATCGCATCCGAACGCAAAATGGCGCGCCTGATTGGCGCGCCATCGTAAACAATCGCCTTTGGGAACACCCGAACGGCGTCAGCCGTAACGGCCGGTGATATAGTCTTCCGTACGCTTCACCTTCGGAGCCTGGAAGATCTGCTCGGTCGCGCCGTATTCGATCAGCTCGCCGAGATACATGAAGGCGGTGCTGTCGGAGATGCGGCTTGCCTGTTGCATATTGTGCGTCACGATGACGATCGTAAACTCGCCCTTCAGCTGTGACACCAGCTCCTCGACCTTCGCGGTCGAGATCGGGTCGAGAGCCGAGGTCGGCTCATCGAGCAGCAGGACTTCAGGACGAAGGGCAATGGCACGGGCGATACACAGGCGCTGCTGCTGGCCGCCGGAAAGGCCAAGTCCGCTCTGGTGCAGCTTTTCCTTGACTTCGCTCCACAGCGCCGTTTCCGTCAGTGCCGCTTCGACGCGAACGTCCATTTCCGCTTTGGAAAGCTTCTCATAAAGACGAATGCCGAAAGCGACGTTTTCATAGATCGACATCGGGAACGGCGTCGGCTTCTGGAACACCATGCCGACTTTGGCGCGCAAATCGTTGAGATCGACGTCCTTGGTCAGAATATTGCGGCCATCAAGCAGGATCTCGCCCGAAACCGTCTGACCCGGATAGAGATCATACATGCGGTTGAAGGTGCGCAGCAGCGTGGACTTACCGCAACCCGAAGGGCCGATGAAGGCGGTGACCGCATTCTTGCGGATGCTCATGTTCACGCTCTTCAGAACGCGATGGCCGTTCTGATAAGTGAAGTCGAGGTTCTTCACGTCGAGTTTTGCAAGCCCGAGATCCGACTGGGAAGCGGCGTCCTTCCCCGACTGTGCATTGACGCTCTGGAAATTGCTGTCGCTCATGTTCATGGTCTCATTCCTATCGTTCGGCGGCTGCGTCACTGGCGGCGCCCACTCAAGACACGTGCAAGGATGTTGAGGGCAAGGATGGCAACGGTGATGATCAGCGCGCCGGCCCAGGCCAATTGTTTCAGATCCTCGCCGGGATCGGCGGCGAGCGTGTTGATTGCAACCGGCAGCGTCGCGATTGGACCGGTCAGGCCCGCATTCATGAATTTGCTGTAGCCGGCCGTGAAGAGAAGCGGCGCAGTTTCGCCGCTGATGCGGGCAACGGCCAACAGGATACCGGTGAGAATGCCCGTCCAGGCCGAACGGTAGATCACCATCGTCATGGACTTCCAGCGCGGCGCACCAAGCGCTGCGGTCGCCTCACGAAGCGCATTGGGCACCAGCAGCAGCATGTCCTGCGTCGTACGGTTGACGACCGGGAGAGCGATGAGTGCCAGCGCGAGGATGCCGGCAAACGCGGAGTTGCCGTGCATGGGCACGACGACAGCGCCATAGACGAACACGCCGACGATAATCGAGGGTGCCGAAAGCAGGATGTCATTGAGGAACTTGGCAGCTTCGGCCAGCTTGGAGCCGTTGGCATATTCCACCAGATAGGTGCCAGCGAGAATGCCGATCGGCGCAGCGATCAAAATGGCGCAGCCCGTTACCAGTACAGTGCCGTAGATTGCGTTGATCAGGCCACCGCGCGAGCCCTGAGCCGGGATCGACATGGTGAAGACGTCGAGGTTGAGCGCCGAAACACCGCGAAAAATCAGGGTTACGAGGATCACGCTGAGAAAGAATATGCCGAGGATAGCCGCGAGAAAGCACAAGGCCATCATCACCCGGTTCTTCCCATAGCGCCTCGACACGAGATTTTGACGAATTGCATTTTCCATGGGGGTTTCCTCAGTGCGAGTCGCCGCGGCCGATCATCCATCTTGCCAGCGCGAGCACGCAGAAAGAGAGGATGAACAGGAGCAGGCCGAGCGCAATCAGGCTCGACAATTGCAGACCGTCGGCATCGCCGAAGTTGTTCGCGATCTGGGCGGAAATGGTGGTGGACGGCGAGATGATCGACGATTGCAGACGGCTCACGGAACCGATGACGAAGGTCACGGCCATGGTTTCGCCAAGCGCGCGACCCAGGCCGAGCATGATGCCGCCGACGAGGCCCCGGCGTGTATAGGGGATCAGGATGTTGCGGGCTACTTCCCACGTGGTCATGCCCATACCGTAGGCGGATTCACGCAGCATCGGCGGCACGGTGCCGAACACGTCGCGGGCGATGGCGGTGATGAAAGGCAGGATCATGACAGCCAGAACGAGGCTTGCCGTCAACAGGCCGACGCCTGGCGCCGGCGGCTGGAACAGCAGGCCGATCACCGGCACCTGGCCGATCGTCATGATAAGGAAGGGCAGAACATAATTCTGCATCAGCGGCACGAGAATGAAGAGGCCGACAATGCCGTAGATGATGGAGGGAACACCGGCCAGAAGTTCGATGGCCGTACTGATCGGGCGCCGCAGGCTGCCTGGGCAAAGCTCCGTCAGGAAGATGGCGATGCCGATCCCCAAGGGAACAGCGATCAACATGGCGATGAGTGCGCTCACCAACGTACCAACCACGGCCGGCACGGCACCATAGATTTCGGCGGGAGCGCTCCACTTCGTCCCCCAGAGGAACGAGAACCCGAAAGCCTGGAACGTCGGCACGGCATCGATGATGAGAACCACGAGGATTGCCAGGAGCAAAAGCACGACAAGAGCGGCCGAGCCGAGCGTCATGAAATAGAAAATCCGATCCTGCATCCGGAATTTTCTGGTAGCGGCGGTGGTATCCAGTGCCTGGAAGCCAGCCGTCTGAGTCGCATCAGCCATCGATTTCCCCTTGTCCCGTCATGAAAGGCGGACAGGGTAATACCCTGTCCGCCGCAACTTTTTCATCCAGCACAAATTACTTGGTGCCGAAGTCCGCCTTCCAGGACTTCTCGACGATCTCGGCAACATTCTCCGGGATCGCAAGATAAGAAAGGGCAGTCGCGTCCTTCTGACCGTGCTCATAGGACCACTTGAAGAACTTCAGCGCTTCTTCATTCTTAGCAGCATCAGCCGGCTTCTTGTAGAGCAGAACCCAGGTCGAAGCTGCAATCGGCCAGCTCTTTTCGCCCGGCTGATTGGTGATGATCAGGTTGAAGTTCTTGGCCTTGGCCCAATCGGCGTTGGAAGCAGCAGCCTTGAACGTTTCCAGGCTCGGCTCGATAACCTTGCCAGCAGCGTTCTTCATCTTCGCGAAACCGATATGGTTGGCGACGACGTAGGAGTATTCAACGTAGGAGATCGAACCAGCCGTCTGGTTGACGGTGGTGGAAACGCCTTCCGAACCCTTGGCGCCGAAGCCGACCGGCCATTCAACTGCCGTGTTCGAACCAACCTTTTCCTTCCATTCCGGCGAAACCTTCGCCAGGTAGTCGGTGAAGTTGAAGGTCGTGCCCGAGCTGTCAGCGCGATAAACGACGGAGATTGCAGTGGAAGGCAGCTTAACGTTGGGGTTCAGAGCCTTGATGGCTGCATCGTCCCACTTGGCGATCTTGCCGAGGAAGATGTCGGCCAGCGTCTTGCCGTCGAGAACGAGTTCGCCCGGCTTTACGCCTTCGACGTTATAGGAAACGACGATACCGCCGGAGATCATCGGGAACTGGGCAATGCCGTTCTTTTCGAGATCAGCGTCGCTCATCGGCTTGTCCGAAGCGCCGAATACGATGGTCTTGTCGAGGAGCTGCTTGATGCCAGCGCCCGAACCGACCGACTGATAGTTGACGACATTGTTCGTCGCAGCCTTGTAGCCTTCGGCCCACTTGGACAGAACCGGTGCGATGAAGCTGGAGCCGGCGCCCGTGATGTCGGCAGCCGAGGCCGAAGCGGACATAGCCGCAATGAGGCCTGCAGTCAGGCAAAGCGAACGGAGTTTCAGGTTAAGCATAGTAGACTCACTTCCTCAAGTGAATGAAAGGATGGCGAGCAGAAGATCGGCGCGAAGCATCCATAGTAAACGAACCTCCTCACCTGAAATCTTCTGGCGACAGAGATGGCTCTAAAGACGCATTGTTTCAGTTTGATGACAGTTTAATGAAGCGGCGGTGACACAACCTGCGGCAAGCATAACGATCGCAGCCGAAGCACATGGAAAGGTTCGGGCTTCCCCGGGAAAAGTCGAACTTCATGTTTTGATTCAAGAGTGTCTTCAAAGACGGATTACATAATCCTTGCGAGTCGTTTCAATGACTTCCCAAGTCCCTTTGAAACCTGGCTTCAACACCATTCGGTCGCCGGCGCGTAAGTGAAAGACCTTGCCGTCATCTGCCGTCACAATGGAATAGCCCGAGAGAATGTGGAAATACTCCCACTCGTCATAGACGATCCGCCACTTCCCCGCGGTCGCCTCCCAGATACCGGCATAAAGGCCGCCCTCGGCCTCATCGACGTTCCATGTCCGGAAGATCGGAGCCCCCGAGACCAGCCGGTCTGCTGCCGGCGCACCCAACTCCGGCTCGACACCGTCAATATCCAGTTGCACATAGGTCGTCATACGCGCCTCCCGCCGATTATATACCGGCCAACAAACGATCGTCCCCCTGGCTGCTTCTCGCAGCCAGGGGGACGACACAAGCATGAAACGCCTGGCCATCAAAGATCGCGCTCGGCGTTTTCAGTCTTTTTCAGCCCGATCCTTAGACCTTGGCCAGCGATTGCTCGAGATCGGCAATGATGTCTTTCACGTCCTCGATCCCGATCGACAGTCGGACGACATCGGGGCCGGCGCCAGCTGCGACCTTCTGCTCGTCGGTCAGCTGCTTGTGTGTCGTCGATGCGGGATGGATGACGAGCGAACGCGTGTCACCGATGTTTGCGAGGTGTGAAAAGAGCTCAAGCCCTTCAACAAGGCCCTTGCCGGCCTGATAGCCCCCCTTCAGACCGAAGGTGAAGACCGAGCCGGCTCCCTTCGGCGAATAGCGCTGCTGAAGCGCATGGTTCGGATCGTCCTCGAGACCGGCGTAGTTGACCCAGGCTACCTTGTCCTGGCTCTTCAGCCACCGTGCAACGGCGATCGCATTGTCGGAATGACGCTGCATGCGCAGCGGCAGCGTCTCGATGCCGGTCAGGATCATGAAGGCGTTGAACGGCGAGATTGCCGGGCCGAGATCGCGCAGGCCGAGAACGCGGCAGGCGATGGCGAAGGCAAAATTGCCGAAGGTCGAGTGCAGAACGACGCCATTGTATTCCGGCCGCGGAGCCGACAGCATGGGATAGTTGCCCGATGCCGACCAGTCGAAGGTGCCGCCATCAACGATGATGCCGCCCATGGAATTGCCGTGACCGCCGAGGAACTTCGTCAGCGAATGCACGACGATGTCAGCGCCATGTTCCAGCGGCCGGATGAGATAGGGGCTTGCCATCGTGTTGTCGACGATCAGCGGCAGGCCATGCTTGTGGGCAACGGCCGCGACCGCCGCGATATCCACGAAAGTGCCGCCCGGATTGGCCAGGCTCTCGATGAAGATACCCCGCGTCCGCTCATCGATCTGCGCTTCGAAGCTCGCCGGATCGGCCGGATCGGCCCAGCGCACACGCCAATCGAAATTCTTGAAAGACTGGCCGAACTGATTGACTGTGCCGCCGTAGAGCCGTCTGGCGGCGATGAAATTGTCGCCCGGGCGCATGATGGTGTGGAAGACGAGCAACTGGGCCGCATGACCCGAAGCGACGGCGAGTGCCGCCGTGCCACCTTCAAGGGCGGCCACGCGCTCCTCGAGCACGGCCTGCGTCGGATTCATGATGCGCGTATATATATTGCCAAACTGCTGCAAGCCGAACAGCGCGGCAGCGTGATCCGCATCCTGGAAGACGAAGGACGTCGTCTGGTAGATCGGAGTTGCGCGGGCCCCTGTGGTCGGGTCCGGCTGCGCGCCCGCGTGAATTGCTAGTGTGTCGAAACCAGGATTGTTCGTTGGCATGATATTCCCTCCCGCCAGATTCTCTTTGCGATGGAGGGGATCATAACGGGTGCGACACGAAAGTTAACCGCGAACTTTGCCGCGGGCTTCAACTCACGGAAAAAACTTGCCATCTTTCAGCAAGATCGCGCGATAAACTGCCGTTTTAGATCAGGCGACCAGCCGCGGATATTCGATGGCCGGGCAGCGATCCATGACGACCCTGACGCCCGCGGCCTCGGCTCTGGCGGCGGCTGCATCGTCACGTACACCGAGCTGCCCCCAGATCACCGGCGGCCGGGGATCGATCATGATGGTCTCCTCGACCACCGACCTCAAATATTCCGGCGCCCGGAAAACATCGACCATATCCACAGGCTCGGGGATGTCGGCCAGATGCGCATAGACCCACTGCCCGAGGATTTCCTTGCCGGCCTGTCCCGGGTTCACCGGGATGACGCGGTAACCCCTGTTCAGCAGATAGGCCATCACGCCATTGCTCGGCCGCGCGGGGTTTGGCGATGCGCCAAGGAGCGCAATGGTTCTGACGGATAAAAGGATATCGGCGATATAGGAATCGTCGTAACTATCGTGGTTCATCACGAAGCCTCCCTGGGCGATCAAACTTGCGTTTTTGCCGCAAATATGGAAACCGCAACTGCGGTTTCTGCGTATATATTACATTATAACAATTTCAGGGAGGATTAACCCCATGAAAAAGATCGCTCTCCTGTGCCTGCTGATCGTATCGGCCTCCACACCCGCGCTGGCGATTTCACGTTATAACTCCATGTCGATGACCTGCGCCGAAGCCAGGTCGGTCATCAATCGCGAGCGCGCTGTCATCATGCGGTACCCAGCCAAAAGGACGCCCAAGATGACGCTCTACGATCGCTACGTCGCAGACAGCGGCGCATGCGATGTCGGCTACTACGCAGACCAAGATTATCTGCCCACCAAGGACCGAGCCTCCTGCCCCGTCTACATATGCCGACCGGCAACCGATCTCGATGACGATGATTTGATTTTCCGGCGATAAGCGTCGTGCATTAGGTTTGGGCTCTTAAACGATTGCCCAGCTCAATACGACCGCTGATTGTCCTCGATCAGGATCATGGTTCCCTCAACGACCGTGCGGACGGTGTCATGCGCTTCGCATGGACTTGCTTTTTGATGCGCTTTCACAGGTTTTGCAGGCGTCTTCAGATATGTTCCTCTGAAATACGACCTTTGTTCTCTATTCATTCACTTCAAATTTAGAACAAACTAATAATAAGGTTACGCGGCGGGAGTTCGGTTGCGTGCCAAGAAGACACGCGGCGGCGTGATCTTCATGATCGATTACATTCAGACCTTGCGCAGCTTCACATTCAACGAATCACATTGAAATTCGGTTTTATACTTAAAACCGAATTGCTCGTTCATTTGATCACCAAAAATCCAGACGGAAGGCCATCTGTAATAGTTTACAGTATTTGAAATTTTTTCCACTATACTCGAGCGCGCCTCAATTATCGCGCGAAGAAATCATGACAAAATCAACCAAAAGATAATACATGGCCGGGCCGCGTCTTTGCAACAGCACCCCGCGCTGATGGCCTTAAGTGAAAGAGCGCTAATTCTACCCATGCGTTCACAGGACATGCGATGTTTGTTCGCGATTCATACTACAATAATTTAGTCAAACATAATATAAAGCGAGATTAACGGAACATAAAGAGAACAATTCCGCGATCGGTCTTTTTCAGGAAAATCACGGCGGGAAGCAGGGCATCAAGCAGCATTCTCGTTGCTTTTTGATGCGTTGAGGATCATATGGGAACCTCACTCCCACAAAATACCAAATTTTTGCGCCCCCTCCCCTGATTTCCGAGGTTTTCGTGTCTCTCGACGTTATCGCCCTTGTCCTCTTCGGCGCACTGCTGCACGCGACATGGAATGCGATCATCAAGGCCGGGACCGACAAGTCTCTTGACGCCGCACTTGTCTCAGCCGGCGGAGCCGTCGCCGCTCTGCCCCTGCTGCCATTCCTGCCGCTACCCGCTTCCGCTGCCTGGCCGTTCATCGCCGCTTCGGCGATCCTGCAATTTGCCTATTTCCAGCTCGTCGCGGCCGCTTATCGCGCCGGCGACATCGGTCTCGTCTATCCGCTGATGCGCGGCGTGGCGCCCCTTATCATCGTCTCCACAAGCAGTTTCATCCTGAAGGAAACGCTTTCGGGCGGCGCCCTGTTCGGCACAATGACGATCTGTGCCGGCATACTGACCCTAGCGTTCGAGGCGCGAAAAGGTGGACGGCGGGCGATCCTGCTCGCTCTTTCCAATGCTGTCGTCATCGCGACCTACACCTATGTCGATGGCATCGGCGCCCGGATTTCAGGCAATTCGATATCCTATACGCTATGGATGTCGCTCCTGCCGCCTGTCCTCCTGTTCGCATGGGCGATCTCGCAACGCGGCGCCAATGCGGTCGCCGCCCATATCCGCTATAACTGGTGGCGCGGACTTGTCGGCGGCGGCGGCTCGATCGCCTCCTACGGTATCGCCTTGTGGGCCATGACCAAAGCGCCGGTCGCGATGGTCGCGGCGCTACGCGAGACATCGATCCTCTTCGCGCTGGTCATTTCGGTGCTCTTTCTGAAGGAGCGCTCCAGCATCTGGCGCTACATCGCCGGCGCGATTATTGCCGCGGGGGTCCTTGTTTTACGGTTAGGCTGACGCGTCAATGTGTGGTGCAATAATACCACCAAAATAAACCATTGATTTTCATAGGTAATTTTTACGGACGCCCAAACCGGCCTTATTGACGGCGCGTCACATTCCCTCTATAAGCCGCCACAGATCGCAGCCTTTCCGGGCTGCTTTCTTTTTGGCATGCATCTAGCACGCCAAATCAAGCAACAAGAAACGCCCTGACGCCTTCGGGCCAAGGGTCTCAAAAGAGAGTATGCAACATGGCAACCTTCTCCCAGAAGCCTGCAGAGGTGGAGAAGAAGTGGGTTCTCATCGACGCCGAAGGGCTTGTCGTTGGCCGTCTCGCTTCTATCATCGCAATGCGTCTGCGCGGCAAGCATAAGGCTACCTTCACGCCGCACGTCGACGACGGCGACAACGTCATCGTTATCAATGCCGACAAGGTCGTCTTTACCGGCAAGAAGTACGAAGACAAGGTTTACTACTGGCACACCGGTTATGCCGGCGGCATCAAGGAGCGCACCGCTCGTCAGATCATCGAAGGCCGCTTCCCGGAGCGCGTCGTTGAGAAGGCTGTCGAACGCATGGTTCCGCGCGGCCCGCTCGGCCGTCGCCAGATGAAGAACCTGCGCGTCTACGCCGGCTCCAACCATCCCCATGAAGCCCAGCAGCCCGTCGTCCTCGACGTTGCCAAGCTGAACAAGAAGAACGTAAGGAGCGCCTGATAATGGCTGATCTCTCTTCCCTGAAAGATCTCGGCACGGTATCGGAAGCAGCTGCTGCTCCGGTTCACGTCCGCAAGGTCGATTCGCTCGGCCGCTCCTATGCGACCGGCAAGCGCAAGGACGCTGTCGCCCGCGTATGGGTCAAGGCCGGCTCCGGCAAGATCATCGTCAACGGCAAGGACTACACGGCTTATTTCGCCCGTCCGGTTCTGCAGATGATCCTGCGTCAGCCGATCGTCGCTGCTGCCCGTGACGGCCAGTTCGACATCATTGCAACTGTTGCCGGCGGCGGTCTCTCCGGCCAGGCCGGTGCTGTTCGCCACGGTCTGTCCAAGGCCCTCACCTACTTCGAACCGGGCCTGCGCTCGGTCCTGAAGAAGGGCGGCTTCCTGACCCGCGACAGCCGCGTCGTCGAACGCAAGAAGTACGGCCGTGCAAAGGCACGTCGTTCGTTCCAGTTCTCCAAGCGTTAATCGCTTGCACGAGATGGGATTTTGGAAAGGCCGGGTTTCCCCGGCCTTTTTTCTTTTGGCGAAGGCGACATGACCTAGATCTGTCGGGTAAGACACGCCATTTTGTGGCAGACTTCCATTGCAGGTATTGGGGATTGCAATGACCAAGCTCGTGCTGACACTATTGTTGACGCTCGCCTGCGCCTCGCCCGCTTTTTGCGACGATGCAACAACACAGCCGCCGCCTACCGACAAGGCGGCCGACATGCAGAGCATGAAGGACTTTCTCGAGGCGAATCCCGATTGCAGCGAATTCAACGATAGCTGCTCCATCTGTCGCGTCGCGGACGGTCAGCCCTTATGTTCGACACCGCAGATCGCCTGCGTGAAAAAGCCGTATCAATGCACCGCCCGATCGGGCAAATAATTGGCGGATCGGTTGAGTTGCGATTCCCTGCTTGCTCCCGAAATTTAACGGCCTCCGGAGAGACACCATGAGCAAAAGTACGTCATCGCGTTTCGCAGACACTCCACAGCCGCCCTATTACATTGTCACATTCGCGTCGAGCCGTACCGAAGGCGACAACGGCTATGGTTCCATGGGCGACCGCATGGAAGAACTGGCAAGGGCACAGGACGGCTTTCTTGGCATCGAAAGCGTAAGGGGTCCGGATGGTTTCGGCATCACGAACTCCTTCTGGCGGGACGAGCAAAGCATTCTTGCCTGGAAGAATGTAGTATCGCACCTTGCTGCGCAGAAACTCGGCCGCGAGCGCTGGTACGAGCAATATAAGGTACGCGTAGGTCGTGTAGAACGGGCCTATGATTTTCAGGTGAGCACAGGAGATCCCCTTGCCGAGCACGTCGATTGATCACGCCTTCACTGCGAGCAGTCTGACCTCGGCCGCCGGCGACCCAACCTTTGCCGGCGCACTCTCCTTCATGCGCCGCCGCTTCACCAAATCGCTCGACGGCGCCGATGCCGTCGTTTGGGGCATCCCCTTCGATGCCGCCACATCCAACCGGCCAGGAACGCGCTTCGGGCCGCAGGCGATCCGGCGCGCCTCGGCTATCTTCGACAACGATCCGCAATATCCCTTCAACCGCGACCTGTTCGCCGAAATGGCAGTCATCGACTATGGCGATTGCCTGCTCGATTACGGAAACCATCAGGATACACCCGCTGCGATCGAACGACAGGCGACCACGATCCTCGACAGCGGCGCATTCATGCTGACGCTCGGCGGCGATCATTTCATTACCTGGCCTCTCCTGAAAGCGCACGCCGCCAAGCATGGGCCGCTGGCGCTTGTCCAGTTCGATGCGCATCAGGATACATGGTTCGACGACGGCAAGCGCATCGACCATGGTTCCTTCGTCGCCCGCGCGGCGCGCGACGGCCTGATCGACCCCGACCGCTCTATTCAGATCGGTATCCGCACGCACGCGCCCGACGATTTTGGCATCCATATTCTCTACGGCCATCAGGTCGAAGACATGAGCGCGGCTGACATTGCCTCGACGATCATCTCGCATACCAAGGGCGCTCCCGCCTATCTCACCTTCGATATCGACTGCCTGGACCCTGCCTATGCGCCGGGCACCGGAACCCCGGTTGCCGGCGGCCCTTCCAGCGCGAAGATCCTCTCTGCGCTGCAGCTGCTGCATCAGCTCGATATCCGCGGCGCCGATGTCGTCGAAGTCTCCCCGGCCTATGACCACGCCGACATCACCGCCATTGCGGGGGCAACCGTCGCGATGTATATGCTCGGTCTGCATGCCGAAAGGCGCGCGGCCGGGCGCTGAGTCCGGCTGTTATCTTATTGAATCAACTTCATGGCAAACTGAGTCCGGAAACACTCTGAACCTATTGAAAGAGCAGGAATAACATGGCACCGAAGATCTTCATCGATGGCGAACACGGAACCACGGGCTTGCAGATCCGCACGCGCATGGCCGACCGCCGCGACGTCGAGCTTCTGTCCATTCCGGAAGCCGAGCGCCGCAACGCCTCCATGCGCGAGGACATGCTGAACAGCGCCGACATTGCCATTCTCTGCCTTCCCGACGAAGCATCGAAGGAAGCGGTGAAAATGGTGGCGAGCAACAATAATGTTCGCGTCATCGACACGTCGACAGCGTTCCGCATCCATCCTGATTGGGCTTATGGTTTTGCCGAGATGGACGGCAATCAGGGCCGGAAGATCAAGGCTGCGCGCTTCGTTGCCAATCCCGGCTGCTATCCGACCGGCGCTATCGGCCTCATCCGGCCGCTGCGCGCCGCCGGCATCCTTCCGTCCGGCTACCCCGTGACCGTCAATGCCGTGTCCGGTTATACGGGCGGCGGCAAGCAAATGATCGCCCAGATGGAGAATGCCGATCACCCGGACGCCATCAGCGCGCCGCATTTCCTCTACGGCCTGCCGCTGACCCACAAGCATGTCCCCGAGATGACGACGCATGGGCTGCTCGATCGCGCGCCGATCTTCTCTCCGTCCGTTGGCCGCTTCCCACAAGGCATGATCGTGCAGGTGCCGCTGCACCTCGGCGATCTGGCGGAAGGCGCGACGCTGGAGAGCATCCACGCAGCCCTCGCCGACCATTATGCCGGCCAGGATATCGTTCAGGTCGTATCCATCGAGGACAGCCGCGCGCTGTCTCGGATCGATGCTGTCGAGCTGGCGG
Organism: Rhizobium sp. ASV20; assembly: GCF_016429015.1. Classification (GTDB taxonomy): domain Bacteria; phylum Pseudomonadota; class Alphaproteobacteria; order Rhizobiales; family Rhizobiaceae; genus Rhizobium. The sequence continues at coordinate 62,815 of NZ_JAELTU010000013.1, read as the reverse complement.
GCAAGGACACGATGAAACTTTTCGTCTTCGGTACGCCGGGCGCTACCCAGGTCAATCTAGTCGCTCTGCTCGACAACCTCGGCAAAGGGGCCTCGGGTGCGGCCGTCCAGAACATGGATCTGATGCTGAGCGCCTGAAGCGCGAGACACACACGCATAGTTTGCGAGCCCGGTCGATCCTCCCTCGATGGATGGATGGGCCGGGCTTTTTATCGGGCTAACGTCCTTCGCCAATTTAGGCATGCGCGCCATTCGGCCACAATTTCGCCTTCCGGCTAAATTAGCAGACCCTACACAAAAAATTGATCTACCGTGATGCGGCGCGACCTATTGTCGGCCGGATTCGCCGTTTAACGGCTTCACGGGCCGAGATGAATTGGACGTTAAACGCATCCCTTTTTCAATGAATATCCAAGAATGAGCCAGCGTAAAGGAATTGGTTACCATAATTCGGCATGCTTCCAGACAGTCGGCAATGTGTTGGTCAGACGCGAGTCCCGCGTCGAGGCGCGTGTGCATCTGTGAGCCGGCATAGTGTCTGTGTAGTTTGGATAATGAGTATCATGGCGTTTGTCACCGAAGGCTTCGGTAACTTCAATTCGCGCTCCGGCTACGCCCCGCGCCTGAAAAAATCCTTCAATATCCGCCCCGGCACATTGGCCACCGGCGTCGCCGTGGTGGCCTTCGCCTGGGTGGCCGCAACGCTGGTCACCACCCAGTCGATGGTGTTGTCCCTCCCCGGAGCGAGGACGACGGCCAACGACTTTCTGACCCCACGAGCGTCAGCCTTCATCGTGCCGCAGAACCCGATGGCACGCCCTGCCCGACTTTCCAGCCAAGTCGCATCGCTGAGCGGACAAAGCCGCTTCTCCGGTGGGACGACCTATGCGACGGCTGAGAGCGATACTCAGACCAGGATCGCCGACAGAGACGCCATTCGTTCGCAACTTGCCAGCGCTCTGACGCAGCAGGCAACCCAAATCAAGCTGGAACAAAGCGCGGCTGCCAGCATTAAGAGCGGTCGCGTCGAAGTGGCCGCCGCCTCACCCCAAACGATCGATCGTCTGCGCAAGGTGATCGCCGTGAACTTCGCCACCGCGATGCAGTCGCTGGCGCAAGTCAAATATGCCGCCGCCTCGATCCCCGCGGCAGGCCCGGCGAATAAGGCTGTTCAGCCGATTGCCGTTGCTTCGGCAGCACCCGCAGCCCTGCCGGCAATTGCGGAAGCGACACCGCTACCGGCCAAGGATGCCGACATCGCGATGACGCAAGCGGTGCTGAGCGTTGTGCCAATGGCCCGTCCTGCCCGCGAGGAGGACATACGGCGGCCTAACACTCCAGCCACAGCCGCCATCGCCAAGGCAACTGTCAAGGATACGCCCACCCAGCCGCCGGCACGGCTTCTCGCTTATGCCGATCCGGACGACAGCTCGGTGCGCAAGGCGAAGCCCTTCATCAATCCCTTCGCAGCCATCAGCCCCGGCAGCGGTACGGCAATCTACGATATCGAGGCGAAGACGGTCTATCTTCCAAGCGGCGAACGCCTGGAGGCGCATTCCGGCCTCGGCCACATGCGTGACAATCCCCGCTATGTCGATCGCAAGAACACCGGCCCGACGCCGCCTGAGACCTATAAGCTGACCTACCGGGAAAGCCTGTTCCATGGTGTGCAGGCGTTGCGTCTGACGCCCACAGGCGGTGGCCGTGTCTACGGCCGCGACGGCTTGCTGGCTCATACCTACATGCTCAGAGGCGGCCGTGGAGAATCGAATGGCTGCGTGGTCTTTAAGGACTACAGTCGCTTCCTCGCCGCCTTCAAGCGCGGTGAAATCAAGCACTTGAAAGTCGTGTCGCGGATGTCGTCGGCGGCTAGCGTAGCGTCAGCACGATAGAGCATTTGCGCTTTTTCGTTGAATTGCGAAAGCGCTCCATCGTGTTGATTTGACGCATTCCTGGCGGAAAATCGTTACGCGCCTTTGTTGGGAACGCTCCGACAGTGATTGAATTGAAGCGCGATGCGCCTCAATTCCCGACGACGATCGACGTCTGGCGCGGCAGCTCGCCGTAAAACCCCCGCCAATTGGCGATCGCGAAACCAAAGACGATCAACGCACCGGCCTGATGCGCCAATGCCAAATGTAGCGGCACCTGCAACAGCAGCGTTGTGATGCCGAGTATCGCCTGAATCAACACAAGCAGGAACAGGACGACGGAACGGCGCGCATGTGTCGTCTGCGGCGCGGCGCGCAGCGAGACGACCATATTGAAGGCAACAACGGCGAAGAGCGCATAGGCGCCGAGACGATGAACAAACTGCACCGTTTTCGGATTCTCGAAGAAGTTGATCCAGCCCGGCGACTGTACGAGCAACCCGTTAGGGACTATGGCACCGTCCATGAGCGGCCAGGTATTGTAGCTCATGCCGGCATCAAGACCGGCGACAAGAGCGCCGAGATAGATCTGGAACAAGCACATGATGGCGATGAGACCGGCCAGTTTTGTCGAATAACGGGTCGGCGCCGGCTCATTCGAATGCGGAGATAGCGCCCGCATGAACCACATACAGGCCGCGAAGATGAGACAGGCGGTGACGAGATGGGTCGCAAGGCGATACTGGCTGACATCCGTGCGTGCCTCCAGGCCCGAGGAAACCATCCACCAGCCGATTGCGCCCTGCAGCCCGCCGAGGAGGAAAATGCCACCCAGCGGCAGCCAGAGCCTGCGCTCGACGCGGCCGGTCAGTACGAAGAACAACAGAGGTACGCCGAAGATGACGCCGATGGTGCGCGCAAGCAGGCGATGCGCCCATTCCCACCAGAAGATGCTCTTGAACTCGTCGACCGTCATATCCTTGTTGAGGATCTGAAACTGCGGAATACGCTTGTAGAGATCGAACTCGTCTTGCCATTCCTGCGCGTTCAGCGGCGGGATGACACCGTGGATCGGTTGCCATTGCGTGATCGACAGGCCGGAATCGGTGAGCCGCGTCGCACCGCCCACCAATACGAGCGCGAAGAGAACCAGCAGCACGCAGGCGAGCCAGAGACGGATCGCCCGGCGATTGCGGTCCTGGCGGACGACTTCCTTCAAAATAGCCTGTTCCGACGTGAAATTAGTGGCAGCCATGGCGTCTCCCTTCGATCAGGCTGTTGATTTGCCCGATAGGGGCGTGCAAAACAAGTCCCGGGAGTTTGCGGCATGCCGTCGCGGCGTGTCGTTTCAAGAGGAGAATCCAGCCCGTGCCACTTCGCCTGCGCAAATTCATCGGCATGATCCTGCTTGTTTTGCTGGTTGCAATCTATGCGATTGTCGCGATGATCGTTGCAGTGCGCACGCTCGGAGATCAACCCGGCTGGGTCCATTTCCTCTATTTCCTTTTCAGCGGCACCATCTGGGTGCTGCCCGCGATGGGCATCATCAAATGGATGGCCGGACCGCGGCCGCAATGATGGATGCGATCGGATCGTTTACGTAACGCTAACCGTGATCTACGGGATGTGCGGGCAGATCGTGCCATCTTAAGTCAAAGATAAGCCGCTATCCGCGAAACTGCGTCCGAATGCCGCCAATGCGGAAAGGATCGGATGCAGACGCAGGAGCAAGATATCGCCGGCATCACCGCTGTTCACACAGCGGGCGAGCAGAATGCGTATGTCCAAACGCAATCGGCGCTACATGACGGTCTAACGATCGAGATCTTCGACAGCATGGCGCCGCTCGAGGCCGAATGGCGCGCGTTGGAACAAGACAATCTTGCATCTCTGCACCAGAGCTATGACTGGTGCCTGCCCTGGGTCGAAACATTCAGGCGCCCACTTGCTGTTATTCGCGGCTCCATCAATGGCCGGAACGCCTTCATCCTGCCGCTGGAAATCATCCGCAGCCGTGGCATTCGGCGGGCGGAGTTCATCGGAGGCCAGCACAGCAATATCAATACGGGCCTGTTTTCCACGGAGTTTCTGCCGAACGGCGATCTGACCGCCTTACAGATGGCAACCATGGCCGCTGCTTTACGCGGCAAGGCGGACCTCGCAATCCTGCGCAACGTTCCCCTCGAATGGCGCGGTCGCAAAAGTCCGCTCGGCTCCCTGCCGGCGGTGGAAAATCAGAACCATGCCTTCCAGCTGCCATTCCTGGAGAGTTTCGAAGCGAGCCTGAAACAAGTAAATGCCAAGCGGCGGCGCAAGAAGTTCAAGCACCAGAGCCGGATCCTCGACGCCAAAGGCGGTTATGAATATCTGATTGCGGCACCCGATCAGCAGGATGCCCTGCTGGATCAATTCTTTCGACAAAAGGCCGTTCGCTTCAGGGAAGCGGGCCTTCCCGATGTTTTCGCCGATGCGGCGACAAGAACAACAATGCATCGACTGCTACGCCGGCAGGAGAGCGATAATCTCGATACAACGCTACAGATGCATGCGTTGCGGCTGAAGGGCGAACATGAAGGCCACGTAGCCGCCATCGCTGCCCTGTCACGCAAGGGCGATCACGTCATCTGTCAATTCGCCTCGATCGACGAGTCACTGGTGGCCGAGGCGAGCCCCGGCGAGCTGCTATTTTGGCTGATGATAGAACGGCTGCATAAGGAAGGGATCGCCCTCTTCGACTTCGGTATCGGAGACCAGATCTACAAGCGCTCCTGGTGCCCGGTGGAGACCACGCAGCACGATCTGCTATTGCCCATTTCTGCCGTGGGCCATGCCGCTGCGGCGATGCAGCGCGGCATCATACGCGCCAAGACGGTCATCAAGGGCAACCGGCAACTCTACGCCTTCATCCAAAGGCTGCGATCGCGGCATGTCGCTGCGACATCGGACGCAGATACGACTGAAAAGGATTGATCAGGCTGCGTCTCGGCGCGTATCCGGATCATGCTCCTCACGCCATCCCGACATCAGGATAATGTGCTCGTAGCCAGCCTTCTGGAATTCGGTCATCGCGGAGATGAACTGCTTTTCGTCAGGCTCCGGCATGGAGAGAATGATTTCCGTGTCCTTGCTCCGCGTCAGCCGCGCCACGCCGGAAACTTCGGCAGCGCCGCATTCCACCAGCACGATATCATAGGCCGAACCGAGCGCGTCAAGAATGAGAGCCAGGCGATCCGCGCCACGCATCGCGCGCCCGAGGTCGCTCATGCCTTGCGGTACGAGATGAGCGTCGGAAAGTCGATCCGGATGGATCGTATCGGCAAACGCGGTTTCTCCGCAGAGCAGGTCGGTGACACCGGGAAGCTCGCCATGCTCAGCCATGAGTTTGGAAGGGCAGCCGGTTCCGGTCATATCGACCAGCACGATGCGATGCCCCGCATCGGCAACCGTTCGCGCCAGCATGACCGAAGCTGTGGAGCCATCATCGCCGGTCGGCGATATGACAATTGCCAGCCGCGAGCCGCTATCGATCAGATAATCGGCAACGGATTGGATGGAAAAATCCTCTTCGTCTTCTCTGGCCGACACTGTTTCCTTCGGCTTGTGAGCTGGGCCGGCAATATCCTCTTCCGCCTTTTCAGCCAAGATATCGTCTACAGGCACCGACAGCATGCTTGCCGGCGCGCCAGCACGCTTCATCGTGACAATCTCTGCAACAGCATCAGCCTGAGGAGCCACCGAGGCATTGGCCGGGGTCTTCCGTTCGCGGCTAGCCGGTCCGACGGGACGCAATGCACGACCGCTGAACAGTTCGGCCAGCATGATGACGATGCAGGTCAAAAGGAAGGTGGCTAGAGTGGATACGACGACGATCGGGACAACCTTCGGGAAAGCAGGGTCGACCGGCTCCACCGCCGACGAGACGACACGGGCATCGGCCGGGCTCGAATTCTTGTCGACGCGCGAAGCAGCCTCGCGGTAACGGGCGAGATAGGTCTCCAGCAATTGCCGCTCGGCTGCCGCTTCGCGCTCCAGCGCGTTGAGACCGACTTCGTCCTCGCCTGCCTTGGCGCTTGCGGCCTTCAGCGTATTCGACTGCGCCACCAATTGCTGCTCACGCAACTGCGCAAGCTTGGCTTCGTTGTCGATACCGGCGAGTATCCTCTGTGTTTCCCGGCTGATTTGCTGACGGCTATCGGCAAGCTGTGCCCTGAGGCTCTTCAGGCGCGGATGGCCATCCATCAGAGTCGTGGAGAGGTCCGATATCTGCGATTCCAGGCTGGACTCCGTCGCCTTCAGCCGCTGAATGGCCAGGGATCCGGAAACGTCGGAAAGCGTATCAATCGAGCGACCGCTCGAGAGCGCATTGCGCACAGCCTGAGCGCGCGCTTCGGCATTGGCCTTGTCGGCCCTCACCTGCGCGAGCTGCGTGATGATATCGGAGAGCTGCTGAGTGGCGAAGTTGCTGTTCTGGCTGGTCTGCAGAAGCCCGTTGGCAGATCGGTAGTCCGCGACATTCTTTTCCGCTTCGCTGACCTTCTCGCGCAGCTTGGTGATCTCGGGCTCCAGCCACCGGGTTGCCTCGCTGTTGGAGTCGAGCTTGGCGCCGCTCTGCATCGACAGATAGACCTGTGCGACAGCGTTCGGCACGCTGGCCGCAAGCGCAGGATCGCGAGAGCTGAAGCTTATGCCGATCACGCGCGAGGAGTTGATCTGGTAGACCTGCAGGCGACCGGTGAACGCATCCAACATCCGCTCTTCCGGCGCCTTATCGGCAGGCGCGCGCTTCAGATGCAACTTGATGAGAATATCGGAGAGCGCGGAACCTCTACTGGACGTATCGAATTCCGGGCTCTGGTAAAGCTTGAGATTGGCAATGACCTGCTTGATCAAGTCGGCCGACTGAAGGATTTGAACCTGGCTGGCAATATTGAGTTCGTCCAGCAGCGGCGCAGAACCGGCGTCATTGCTTGATGTCGTTGCGAATGCAGGTGCGCGCGCCTCGATCAGAATGCGAGTTTCGCTGCGATATTCCGGAGAAACGACCTTGGCTACGACGAGCGCGAGACAGGCACCCGCCAACGTGATGGCAGCTACCCGCAGCCTTCGCCGCCAGACGGCGCGAAAAAGCTGCGCAAGATCGATGTCTACATCCTGCTGGGTGTTGTTGACACCGGACATATACAAAAACTCCGTAATAGAAAGCCGGAGATAATCGTAAACGACTATGGTAACCCAAGCGTTAATAGTATTTCAGCAGCATTGTTTTCGACATCGCTAATTTTTTGCCGGTTTTTCTATTGGTCTTTACCGCCCGTTAACCCTAACGGATTGATAACGACGACAGTGTCTTTTCCCTTTCTAATGAGCGCGAAATGCCCTTCGCAAAGCCAAAGATTGCCCTTGCACTCGGCATGCTAGCCATGAGCGTCGCGCTCACCGGCTGCAACACCTATCAGCCTGCGCCGAAAGCGTTCAGCGAGGCCACGATCCAGCCCTATACTTTGGACAGTGGCGACCGGCTGCGCGTAACGGTGTTCGATCAGCCAGGCCTCAGCAACACCTATACGGTCGATCAGGCTGGCTACATCGCATTTCCGCTGATCGGTCAGGTCACGGCCCGCGGCAGGACCCTCCAGCAACTCTCTGGCCAGATCGCTCAGAAGCTGCGGCAGGGCTACATTCGCGATCCCGACGTCTCGATCGATGTCGATCGCTATCGCTCGGTCTACATCATGGGCGAAGTCGGTCAGCCGGGCCAATATTCCTACGTACCGGGCATGACCGTTCAAAATGCCATCGCGGTTGCCGGCGGCTTCAGCAGCCGCGCCAATCAATCCAACGCGGACGTCACGCGCAAGATCAACGGCCACGTCATGACGGGCCGTGTCGGTATCTCCGATCCGGTGCTCGCTGGCGATACGATCTATGTCAGAGAGCGGTTGTTCTAACCGCGCTCACTCATGGCAAAACCGCTGCGCATCCTTCACTGTTTCAGATCGCCCGTCGGCGGGGTCTTCCGCCATGTCCGGGACCTGGCAGAGGAACAAAGCAAGGCGGGACATGAAGTCGGCATCCTTTGCGACAGTCTGACCGGAGGAGAGCACGAGGATCATCTGTTCGATGACATCCTGCCCTTTCTCGCGCTCGGCGTCGTCCGACTGCCGATCCGGCGTCAGATCAGCCTGTCCGATGCGTCGACGCTTTGGAACAGCTACCGGAAAATCAAGAGTTTGCGGCCGGATGTGCTGCACGGGCACGGCGCCAAGGGCGGCCTGCTTGCGCGCGTTCTCGGCTCGATACTGCGGGTTAACAGGTATCGCATTGCCCGCCTCTACACTGCGCATGGCGGTAGCCTGCACTTTTCTCGCGGTTCGCTGCAGGGCTTGCTGGTGCACAGCCTAGAGCGAATGCTGGAATTTCTCACCGATGGCCTGATTTTCATCTGCGACTTCGAGCGGCTCGCCTATGAGAAAAAGATCGGCAAGCCGCGCACACGATCGGTGCTGATTTATAACGGCATTAGCGAGCGTGATTTCCGCTCTATCCCCACACGATCGGACTCCGTGCATTTTGTCTACATCGGCATGCTGCGGGATCTCAAAGGTCCGGATCTGTTCGTCGAGGCCTTCGCAAAGACGGAGCGGCGGATCGGCAGACCGCTTTCAGCCCTGATGATCGGCGATGGGCCGGACAGGGACAAATACCACCGCATGATGATCGAGCGCGGCCTTGGCCACCGCATCGGCATGTTGCCGGCCATGCGCGTGCAGGAGGCCTTCACGGTCTCGCAGAACATTGTCGTTCCCTCGCGTGCAGAGGCAATGCCCTACATCGTTCTGGAAGCGCTGGCGGCGGGAAAGACCGTCATTGCTTCGCGCGTCGGCGGCATCCCGGAAGCACTCGGAGAAAATAGCGCCGCGCTCGCCAAACCCGAAGATGCCGACGACCTGTCCCGCGTTATGACCGAGGCCATTACAGAACAGGACTGGGGCAACCGCCACATGCCCGATATCGAGACAATCCGCCAAAAATTTTCGGCGCCGGTGATGGCTCGGGATACTTTGCAGCTGTACCAAAATATACTTGGTTCCGGTGACAAACATTAGAATACAAGCAGGTGTTGTAAGTGTTTCTTAGCTGATATCTGCTAGGCCTTCTCCGGTAACGACCGGATAAGTTGCCATGAACACTAGCGAAAAGTCCGAACAATTTAACTTAGACAACATTCGCAAGCAGGCTTCGGAAATCCGCACCCGCGGTGTCGAAGAGGCTGATAGCGATCGTCCGAGCAATGAGCTCAATCCCTATGCGCGACAGATCGCCGAGCAATTTCGCGAAACCAATCAGACGCCGGCGATTATCATCGGCCAGTATCGGCTGTTCGAATTTCTGTCGCTGCTCGCGGTCGGACTGGCGCTTCTGTTTTTCGGCACTGCGCCCAGCTCGCACCCCCTTCTTTCGAGAGCTGCGGTGACCATTGCGGTAAGCGGCCTTGCCATCGCATTCATGCAGGTGGCCGATGCCTACCAGATACCGATCCTTCGCTCGCCTCATCACTTTCTTCACCGGATTTTGGGCCCGTGGATTGTCGCTTTCGGCATAATGGCTCTGACCCTCGTTCCTTTCGGCCTTGGCGACATCTATTCCCTGCCACTCCTCGGCGCTTGGCTTGCGTCCGGAGCTGCATTCCTTCTCGTCGCACGGCTCCTTTTCGCCTATGGCATCCGCAACTGGGCTCGCAATGGCATCATGGAACGACGCGCGGTGATCGTCGGCGGCGGTGAGCCAGCCAAGGAGCTTATCCGCGCGCTCGAACACCAGCCCGACAACGACATCCGCATCTGCGGCATCTTCGACGACCGTGGCGAGAAGCGTTCGCCGGTGATGGTCGCTGGCTATCCGAAGCTCGGAACGGTTCCGGAGCTGGTCGAATTCGCCCGGCTGGCGCGGGTGGATATGCTGATCATTTCTCTTCCGAGCAGCGCTGAAGATCGTATCCTGCAGCTGCTGAAGATGCTCTGGGTTCTGCCGGTGGACATTCGCCTGGCCGCGCATGCCAACAAGCTGCGTTTCCGGCCGCGTGCCTATTCACATGTCGGCGCAGTGCCCATGCTCGATATCTTCAACAAGCCGATCCGCGATTGGGACGGCGTCGCCAAGCGCATCTTCGACATCTTCTTCAGCCTGTTCGCGCTTGTCCTGCTCTGGCCGATCATGCTTGGAGCCGCGATAGCCGTGAAGGTAACGTCGAAGGGACCGATCCTCTTCATGCAGAAGCGTCACGGCTTCAACAACGAGATCATCAACGTCTTCAAATTCCGCTCGATGTATACGCATATGAGCGATCCAACGGCGCGCAATGCCGTCACCAAGAACGACCCGCGCGTGACGCCTGTCGGACGCTTCCTGCGCAGGACATCCATCGACGAATTACCGCAGCTGTTCAACGTATTGCTCGGCAGCCTTTCGCTCGTCGGCCCCAGACCGCATGCCGTCCTGGCCGCCAGCCACAACCGCACCTACGCCGACGTCGTCGAAGGCTATTTCGCGCGCCATCGCGTCAAGCCCGGCGTGACCGGCTGGGCTCAGATCAACGGCTGGCGTGGCGAGATCGACAGCGACGACAAGATCAAGTTCCGTACGGCCTATGATCTTTACTACATCGAAAACTGGTCGCTCCTGTTCGATCTCAAGATCCTGTTCAAGACGCCGTTCAGTCTGCTCAACACGGAAAATGCCTATTGACCGCGATCGAGCTACCACCTTCCGGCGTTGCCCAGCCGCAATTTACTGCGTTGCGAATGGTCGGTACGGCCTGCGTCGCTTTGGGTGTGCTGCTGTCGGGCTTCGTGATCGCGGAACCCGCGCCCTATGAGCTGTGGCTCGCCTTTCTCATCGGCTCCTGGTTCATTCTCGGCCTGAAGATATCCCGCAGCGTCGCGCCGCTGCTGGTGCTGTTCCTGGTCTTCAATATCGGCGGCATGCTCTCGATCACGCAGATGCGTAATCTCCAGGCCAGCAATCATCTCGACGGTCCGATCTATATTGCCGTTTCCACTTTTCTTGCGCTGAGCTCCGTCTTCTACGCCGCGATTATCGAAGACAATCAGAAGCGGTTGAAACTGATCTTCAATACCTGGGTTGTGGCCGCATTGATTACCGCCAGCCTGGGTATTCTCGGCTATTTCCATGCCGTCCCGGGTTTCGATATTTTCACGCGTTACGATCGTGCCATGGGCGCCTTCCAGGATCCGAACGTCTTTGGCCCCTATCTGGCCGCGCCCAGCCTCTATCTGATGCATGGGTTGCTGATCGGCGACTTGAAAAAGGCGCCGATCAGGATCGTATGCCTCCTCGTTCTCGCCTTTGCCGTCTTCCTTTCATTCTCGCGTGCGGCTTGGGGGCTGTTTGCCTTCACATCGATGATGCTGATCTTCTGCATGTTGTTGAAGCATCGCAGCAACAAGTTCCGGCTGCGCATCCTAGTCATAGCGCTGGCGGCAATCATCCTCATGGTCGTGCTGCTCGTCATCGCGCTGCAGTTTCCGCAGGTCAGCGACCTGTTCACCATCCGCGCCCAACTCGTTCAGAGCTATGACGGCAGGCATCTCGGCCGCTTCGAGCGCCATAGCGTCGGTTTTGCCATGTCGATGGAGCGGCCTTTCGGTATGGGACCGCTGGTCTTCGGTCACATGTTTGAGGAAGACGAGCACAATACCTGGTTGAAAACGCTGACCACCTATGGCTGGCTCGGCTTCTTCTGCTGGGTCAGCATGATCAGCTGGACCATCTATATCGGCTTCCGCAACCTTCTGAGGGAACGGCCCTGGCAGCCTTTCCTGATGATCGCCTGGATCGTCATTCTCGGCCATGTCGGCATCGGCAACGTCATCGATACCGACCACTGGCGCCATTTCTACATGTTGATCGGCATCGTCTGGGGCTGCGGCGCCCTCGAGTACAAGCATCAGCGTGGCTTGAGCGGAAAGGAGGCTGCGCCTTGAATATCCGCACCAGCATCAAGCGTCTGTCGATGCTGCAGGTCCTCGAGCCGAGCGGTGGCGGCTCCGGGCGGCATTTCCTCGACCTGTGCCGGGCGATGCAGCATCGCGGCCATTCGGTGACTGCCGTTTATTCGCCGGTGCGCGCCGAGCCTGCCTTCGTTGGGGAACTGGAAGGCATCGGCCTCGATCGGGTCGTTCCGGTCTCCATGCGGCGTTCGCCAGGCCCATGGGATATCACCGCATGGAGACATTTGCGAAAGATCGCCTCGGAGCAAGGTCCGTTCGACCTGATCCACGGTCACAGCTCGAAGGCCGGTGCGCTGACCCGGCTACGCTTGCCGGGAAAACACATCCCCGTTCTCTATACGCCGCATGCCTTTCGCACCATGGACCCAACGCTCGGCTCAAAAGGCCGGTTGATCTATGGCGGCATCGAACGCCTGCTCGGCAATTGGCTGACGGATCAGCTAATCTGCGTGTCGCGTGACGAATATAATCATGCCTTGTCGCTCGGCATCTCCGAAGACCGGCTGCGCATCGTCGTCAATGGCGTCAACGCGCCGCCGAACAGCCAGCGCGCCGCCATCCGCAAACGATACGGCATCCCCCCGGATGCACTGCTTTTCGGCTTCGTCGGCAGAATGACCCACCAAAAGGCGCCCGAGCGGCTGGTCGAGGCCTTCATCCGGATCGCCAGCGAAATGCCGCACGCGCATTTGCTCATGATCGGCGCCGGGGAGTTGGCGAATGCCATCACCGATATGATCAGGTCAGCAGGTCTGGAAAACCGCGTCTATCTCGACGGCAGCATACCGGGAGTAACGGCGATCGAGGCCTTCGATGTTGTCGTCATGCCAAGCCGCTACGAGGCGATGTCCTATGTGATGCTCGAAGCTGCAGCGGCAGGCAAACCATTATTGCTGGCCGATGTCGGCGGTGCGCGCACGGTCCTCGAGCATGGCAAGAACGGTTATATCGTACCCAATAGCGACGATCCGGAGGAATTGGCCGGCGCTATGAGGCGCCTTGCCGACCCCAGGCTGCTTGCAAACCTCACCGCCGAGGCGCGCAGCCGCAAGGATGGCTACACCCTCGCCGGCATGGCCGATGCCACCGAGCAGATTTACTATGACCTGCTTGGCTACCCCGTCCCTGCTCCGCTTGCGAGGCCTGAACACATCAGGCCCCAGAATGCCGCGGCATTTTAGGCTCGCATGATTTTCATCGGAAATCGGTTCCGGTTTTCAAGCTTATACGGTAGAATTCAAGCATGATCACATCAGCACAATTGCGCGGTGCCCGCGCCATGCTCGGACTGACGGTGGAAACGCTCGCCAGCGAAAGCAAGCTCCCGATCTCGTCGGTCGAAGCGCTGGAAATGGACCTTAATTCCAAGGATATGAAGGCGCTTGCAGCCCTTCGAGCCGCCTTGGAAAACCACGGCATCGTTTTTCTGGCCGGCGGCAGTGACGGAACCGGCGGCGCCGGTATCCGTTTCAAACATTGGTCTGAGAATGACGGCATTCGGCCCGAAAACCTGAATGCGACCAACGACGATTGATCGCAAGGATGGCGGCGCTTTATGAAAGCCCCCAGGTTCTTTCTTCCATCGCCCTTGCGTCAGCGCGAGCGCTAGCCCTCGCTTAGAGGGCAATCTCAGGCGACCAGTCCCCAGCTTTTGATCAATTGTTCGGGGGCGGAGACGGCCGCAGGCAGAATGAAGCGCTCGGTGTCGTTTGCCGGCTCCCTGCCCTTTATGACCGAACCGACCGGCAGACCGTGCCCGAAATCACTCAGCGTGACGAGTTCCAGGATCATATTGCCATAGTCATCACGCCATTCTCGGCGTTCGCCGCCCTCGAAGAGGCGCAGGCGACCCTTGGTGCGCGGACGCTCGCGCGCAGCCAGCCATTGCGCGATGGCCGATTCCGCATTGACATAGGAAACGACCTCATCGGCATCGCCATGCCAGATGGAAACGACGGGAAAGCGGGTAGCATCGGGAGAGGCTTCGCGAACGAGCTCGCCCCACTTATCGGCCGAGCGCGTCGAGCCGCGCTTCATTACGTCGAGCGCCGACATGGCATCGCGGGCGGCGCCGAAAGGCAGCCCGCCGATGACGGCTCCAGCGGCAAAGAGTTCCGGATGGGTAGCAAGCAGCGCAGCAGCCATGGCGCCGCCAGCCGACAAGCCCATGACAAAAATCCTGTTGTCGTCGATTTCATGCACCTTGCGGCTGAAGTCGATCATCTCGCGAATGGAGCCGAGTTCACCGCGATCGCGCGTTACCATGCTCGGGCGAAACCAGTTGAAACAGAGATTGGGATTGTTCGATGCCTTCTGCTCCGCATAGAGCACGGCAAACCCATGCTGGCGGGCAAGAGCCGACCAGCCGCTAGCGCGATCGAAATCCTCGGCGTTCTGATGACAGCCATGCAGAACGACGACGAGCGGCATTGGTCCTTTGATGCCGGGCGGCACGTATTCGAGCATGCGAAGGCCACCCGGATTACGGCCGAACCACAAAATTTCGGTCAGCGGCTGGGGAACCGCGCGCGTGGAGACGCGACGACGCGCCGGCTGGGCTTGGGGCTGCGTCACCGGAAACTTGAGCTGCGGCAGCTCGACGGAGTCGGCAAGCAGGCGGCGAAGCCGGCTCGGAACTTTAAAATTCATCATGGACCTTTCAGATTATCCACACTCGCCGCTTTTGGTTTTTGCTTTGTCACGGCGAACGCGCACTGTCCCGGACGGGAATCAGTGACATCGAGAGACGAACTCTCTTTGTGCAATGCAGCAAATATAGGGTGAAACTACCGCTTCGAACAGCGACAATGCATCATTGCAGCTATGTGAAATCAGCTTAAATCGATTAGATTCAACGCCATAAAAAAACGCGGTTGTGTCAGAAATAAGCCCTTGCGAGCGCAAGCAGCTTGGCATCGTCCTTCGCACCCTGACGATAAAGCTGGATGATCAATGCGCCCAGGCGCTCTGCCTGCAGGCTACGCGAATCGATGCCGCGATCACGGCAGACGGTATCCAGCACTTTTTCCAGACGGTCGAGATCGTCCGAAAACAAAGGCAAATCCCTTGGATGGATAGGGGTTTCCAACATTTGCGCGGTCTCGTCCTCTGAGTAAAAGCATGCGGCACCCCTTCGGCACCAGCTTCATACTCCACAGCAGGACTGGACTATGCGCTTCGACCCCAGAGTTGGCAAGGAAGCAATTGCATGGTCGGGGGGCTGCAAATGTGTTGCTGATTCGAATGCAATGCCGAAAGTCAGCCCGGACATACAATTTTAAGTTAGCCCATCACCGCATCTTCATCCATGCCTGCGATAAAGCGGCCGAACAGGAGAAACAACAATGACCAGATTTTTGATCCCCGCTACACTCGGTCTGTTGCTTGCCGCCACAACGTTGCCGGCCCTTGCGCAGAACTTGCAGAACCTGCCTCTGCGCAATCCTCGCCAGCTGCCGGACGGATATATTTCGGTGCAATCGGGAATATCGCTTTCCTACTCCGTACCAGATGGCGACAACGAGGAGCAGCAGGAGAAGGCTTTGAAAGCCTTCTACAAGATCGCCGCAAGCAGTTGTGGCACCCTGCTCACCACCATCGCAGACGCATGCGAAATCAGCGCAATGTCGAGCAATACGTCGATCAATAACTTCGATGGCCGGGGACTGAAGCTTTCCGTCAGCGGACAGGTGACGATGTCGGTGAAGTTGAAACCCTCGACAGCGTCAGCGAAATAGGAATCCTGTGGTCTCGTCATCGGAGAACGAAAAGCCAACGGATCGGTAAGAAATCGCAGCGATAATCTCCCCCGCAATCGAGGGACGATACTATGGCTAAAGCGAAACGGCGCGTTCGGCGCAAACCGCAACCCAAGGCGGGAAGCTCGATGTGGCTATGGGGCTTCGTCGGCCTGGCGACAATAGCCGGCATGTATGCGTATCAGCATCGCAAGGACATGCCCTCCATGCTCGCCCATGCGGGTGCCGTCGCCCGCATGCCGCAGATAGCCGAGGACACGCCGACGCCGGCGGCAAAACCCAAGATCAAGACCGCAGCGGTTATTCCGGAACCCCGAGCGACCACGGCCCTCCCCGTGCCACCCGCAGCCATTCCCATGGTGACGGCCGCCATCCCTGTTGCGCTGCCGATCAACAGGCCGGCAGTCGACCGCCCCGGCATGCGGGCGCAGACAGGCGGACGCTTCGCGCTTTGCGGCGCCGGTTCGGGCACCAACTGCGTGGTGGACGGCAATACATTCTGGCAGGACGGCATCAGGATCCAGCTCGCCGATATAGATGTGCCAGGGGTTGAGGTCGCGCGCTGCCCGGGCGAGAAGCAGAAGGCCGTGGCTGCCAAGCTGCGCCTGCAGTCTATCCTGAATGATGGGACTTTCGTACTTTCCGGCAGCAATCGTCGCGACGATCAGAATGGCGGCAAGCTGCGCATCGCCATGCGCGCCGGCCGCTCGATCGGCGATCAAATGGTCTCTGAAGGGCTGGCAAGGCGCTGGACTGGCCAGTCACCTTCGTGGTGCGGCTAGCTTGTTGGAAATTTGATTGGGAGTTCAAGGAGATAAATGGTCGGGGCGACTGGACTCGAACCAGCGACCCCTTGACCCCCAGTCAAGTGCGCTACCGGGCTGCGCTACGCCCCGACCTGCTCTATGAGCCAGATTTCACTAGACTTTTGGGCATTGGGACGCAAGAGGAAAAATCGTCTTGTGAGAATAAAAATCGAACAAACCGACTTGGATTCCGATGAGTGGGACAGAAAGTCCCACCAAAGTCCCACCAGATGTTCTAAACTTGTTCCGCTGAAGGAGACCACCAATGCAGATGATTGAGAAAGTCGCAAAGGCGATGGAAAAACGGCGCCGGGAACTGATTGGTCAGCCTCTTGCCAGAATTTGGAATGATCTGGCAGTTACGGCTGTTGAGGTGGCGGCCGATGAAATTGAGCCTGATTTCAATGTCGAATGGCAAATGGACTGGAAAGAGGGCCGCAATCTCGCCAATCATCCCGAACGCTACGAAATGGTCTTTGAGAAAGATCGGGCGTTAGCAGAACTTCTCCACAAGGAAGTGGTTTTCCTGAATTCATTCTGGTGGGAAAAGGAACTGCCAGAGCGCATTCAGGAATCCATCAATATCCTTGTCCAGTGTAGCGATGTCTTCGCTTGGGCCTGCGCAGATGCAGAACCACTTCCCTATGCCGAGATCGAGTGCCTATGGCGCATGTGGAAAACGGATGAGCATTGGGGTCCGGCTGTTTGGTGTATGCTGCGCCGAAAACAAATGCCGCAAAAGCCAGTCGAAACCGCAATCCGAAAGGCTGGAATCTGGGATTTTGATTCGCTCAATCTGGAAGACAACACTCAAGACGAGTGGGTGCATGCACAATTTCAACGGCATGCCCCCCTACGGGAGAGCAAGGGGACGGAAGGATGAGCGATTTTGGTTCTGTATTCCCTCCTCGCAATGAATGGGACATTGCGGCTTATCCAACCGAAGATGTCGTGGAAGGCTATAGAGACCACAAGATCAATGATCCGGAACCGGGTGGTAACCACGCTCCAGGCTATCGCTGGGGATGGCTGAATGCCCGCAAGGACACCACCCACGTCTATGATGGTTTTGAAGAAATGCGTTACGCCTATATCAGGATGTCGCGCAAACCTCACTGAACGAACTGCTTGACTCAACCTCAAACTAGAACATAATCGGAACATCAGAGCGGCGGCAAACTCAAAGACTGAGGTGTAAATATGCCCCGCGACTATCGGCTGATATATTTCAACTGCGAATGGCAAGTGTGCTCAAAGGCCCGTAGAGGCCATGGCGAGCGAATCGTCTGGATCTACGGCAAGGAGCGGATATTTTTCTGCGATGTTGGGAGAGAGAGCGCCGTTTATCAGCTTCCGGGATCCGAGAAGGAAAACTTCTTCGGGGATCGATTCAAATTCTCGATCGATCAAGTCTATCCGGAGGACGGCAGGCGCATGGAGCGCTTGGGCGGGATGAATAACGTGGTAGCGGCCCAGAGGGCGTTTACCGAACTTCTATCGCATCATTCGAAGCGAACAAGGCTACAGCTCCGTGACGGAGGCTTTGTCATGCGGGATGAGTTTGGAACAGATGATTATAAGGAGAGAGTTCGGATCGAAGCCGAGGAGCGCAATAGGCTCAAGGGTGGGGCGATTTGATCGCGGGCTTCGGAATTTGGCTTTATAAAACCTGAAGGAAAATATAGCATGCGAAAATCAACGTACCTAAAGCAGCACTACGGAGATGAAAGCTATATGGGTTTTCTACGTAGAGAAACACAAAATGAACGGACCTTACGAGAGTGGGATGAAAATGAGAGTATAGATGGGACATTCAGGATTATTCCTGAAGATGACCATTTTTGCATCGAACGAGCAACTATAGGCTGGTTCAAGTGCTATCCATATTCATCTCATATAAGCTGGGTCAAATATGGCGCTGAGCGTCCTTTTCCGCCCGGATCACCAGTGGATTTCATATTTCTTCGGCCAGCAATAGAAATCATGATTCATCGTAGCGATAGGCTGCTCAAAGACATGAACTCAGCAGACTGGGGAGAAAAGACAGAATTTTCCTCTGTTGAGGAAGCAAGGGAAATCTTACAGCAATATTCCAAGCAAATGGAAGAGGCTAAAAAGTATTCTGCGGAGCGAGAACTCAAGCGCAGTGAAGCTGAAAAGTCTGCTATCTATGTCGGGAAATTGGGGTATTGACCACTGGATTCGTGCCATCGTCAAGATCATCCCATACGGTAAGATCGACAGGGATGCAACGGATATCGTACTGTACGGTAAGATTGCATCGGGTGAAGATCATGCGCCCGTCAGGGCCACACTTCTTTATGTGGCCCGAGCCGTAGCAGTGATCGCAGCGGGGATCGCCGATCATCGTTCCCACCTAAGAGCGCCGGCAAACTGGCGGATAGCTTCTACGATCCACTGAGCGGGAACCTGTCCGAATGATAGATTGCCGATTCTGAACTCATAGACGGGGTTTTCACCGTCCATGGTGACTTTGATGCGGATTTCGGGGGGATCTTCGACGTTCGTCTGCTTCTGTGCCATGTGACGATGGCCCTTTTCGCAAAATGATTAAGACAAGGCATAGGAAGAGAAGCCAGACCAACGCTCGCAGCGACGGCCGATCATTCATCGGTTTGGGGCTATCTATTTACGAAGCATAGATAGGAATTCAGCGCCCTTTTCGACGTCAACGAACGCAGTCATCCTTCCTGACTGAGTTTTTGCGTTCGGATCAAAGACAACCAAAATCGATTGTCCCTCCTCCTGCTCGTATTTCCCAATGCGACGCGCATAGTCGTCAAGGTGCTTGTAGCCGCGGACGCGGATCATAAGGGGAGAATTCCCTTGTTCCGCCTGCTCCCACTGACTAATGGCCCAATTATGTTTGTGCCCGCAAACGGCGACATCGATGTTGTCTCCAAACTTGGCGGCCTTCACAGCACCATGGACGGGATTCCACATAGAATTTCCAGCAAAATCGTGAGCAGCATTGATGCGAAACTCAGAGCCGCTCGGGAATTGCAGAACAAACCGCGCTTCCCAGTCCAGCATCGGAACATGTTGGGTGCCATAGCGCCTATTCATCTCTTCATGGAGCGAGACGGAACCGCCCATATGCTGGTGATTACCATGAAGCCACACGATCCAGGGCATTCCGCTCTTAAGCAGAAGCCATTCAACAAGACGGCGGGCGGTATGGACTGAGGTGTCCTGATCGGCGTATTTCTTGATGAGGCGGCCGCCCCAGTCGTTGGCAACGTCGCCAATATTGACGGCGAACATACCTTCCGTATTTTTGGCGATATCAATATGCTTCCGCAGGATCGGCCACGCACATCCGTTGTCATCGATATGCGGATCGCCGACAAAGAGGATACCTACGGGTTTCTCCTCTTTAATTTTTATCGGAAACCATTTCCGAGCATCTTGAGCCTTTTTTGCTCGCTCGAAATTTCTAGACATCCGATCAATGATTTCCTCGATCGGTTCTTCTTCATCACCCTCCTCTACGAAGGATGGCATCTCGACCATGATTTGGGCTGCTTTTCCTAGCCGCGCCCTAGCAACTCGCACTCGGTCTTGCATCGTTTGTCGCGCTATACCGAGCTCACTGGCGGCTGCGGCGATGGAACCACACCGTTCAACGGCTTCAAGGACGTTACGGCAAACTTCTTCCGACAAAGGGTTCATCGCCATTACTCCTGAGAACCACGGGTACGGCGAGCTGTGAAGAGGCTATCGATGCGACCGCCTAATCCCTCGATCGCCCTAAGAATTTGATCAGTAGTCTCGCGATGGCCTGCCTTACTGATGTAGGTCTCGGCCACGTGCGTCTTATAGTCGGCAAGCTCCTTTGAAGTCGCTGCCACCTTCGTTTCGACTTTCTCGACTTCTGCCCGAAAGAACTTCCAAACAGCGAATGCCGTCACAATGATGGTGACTATGCCGCCAGCCACCATCCATAAATTTTCCCACGTCAATGATACGTTCATGCCGCTGCGCCCTTGATGTGCATGATTTAAGCACCCTCTAGGGCGCTACGGAAAACCACGCCAGCCAGATAATACCGACCAGCGTGGCTATAAAGATGAGAGATATGAGAAGCTGCAGGCGGCCTATCACTTCTGAACGGGAGGCTGCGGCTTAGTGAGTCCGCCGAGACCATCACGCCCGATATTGATGGCTACCTTCAACACGCCAAGGAGGGCAATCAGCGCGCCGGAGTACTGGGGTGGTATGGTAGACGCCGTACAGTCGATGGCTCCCGTAGCGAGCGTGGTGCAGCCCCAAGCGGAGAGGCCCGCTGTAATTGCGGCAACCAGAATGATCACTACGTTGATGAGATTGTGAACAAGGTTCGAATTCATTGTTGTTGTCCTTGATATTGGCTCAGCCGGCAGGACTGGCAACCGGAGCCGGATCGGGATGATTCGCGAGATAGGCCGCTAGGGCATCGTCAAATGCCTTGTCGATCTGGGCATCGACAGCCATCATCGCGGCATTCTGTTCCGGAGTGACCGCGCCGTTCTGCTTCAGGAGAGCGAGGATATTTTTGACGATGGGGAGAAGATCCGAATATTCCTTCACCAGCATCGGAATGATCTGCTGAATGAAATTGACGGCACTGTTGACTTGCTGGGAATTCGTCATCTGAGGAACGACGGAAAGCAGCAGCGATAGAAAAGTGGCGATGAGCTGAATGTTCATCGTAGCCTCCGATTACTTCGAGGAAACAGGGATATTGTTCTGGGTAAGGATCGTTTGCAGAGTGGTGATGGCGGTTGTCACAGCGCTGACCAAAGTCGATGGACCTAGAGTTGCACCGGGGTTATTAGCGATGAACGTCCTAGCTGCGGTGCGCGCAACCTGAACATTCTTGACCGCCGGAATGATCTTGGTCTTGATGAGTGTGTCATCACAGCCCTTCGGCAGTGGAACTGGAGCGCAAAAGAGGAGATAGTTTTTCGCGGAGATTTCGGCGACGTTCGTGCCTTCTGCCGCAGCAGAGATTGCGACGGTCGGGACGTTGGTCGAGGAAAGCTTCTGCAGGGCCGCACAAGAGCCGAGCGAGATCGCCAAGGCGGCTACTGCCGCCAAGCTGAAAATGCGCATGGGATGGTTCCTTTTCTGGGGAAAGTTGGATATGCTATGCGGTATGCTAACTAGGCAAATTCATCCCGAGGACTTGAGATGACACAGCACGGAGACGGCACGCGAAGACTTGATTGCGGAGGCGTTGCGGGCCGCTTTGGGGCTACGCCACAGGCAACGGGTGCAATTTCTGTCTCCGGTGGCGGTTGGATTGGTGGCGGCGGCGGCATTTCTGGCCCATCCGTTGCGATTGGTAACGGCACAAACGGGGTGTCTACTTCTGGGCCATTTGGTGCTGGAGGATGCTCAGCCTCCGCTATTTCCTATGGGATAGGTATCGGCGGCAATGGATCATATCCTTTAGCCCCGCAACCAAATCCTGTGAAAGCAACATTTCAGGTTCCACCGCGCGCCAAGACCATTCGTTGTGAGATCGAAGACGGTCGAGTAGTTGCCACGTTCTACGATGAGAACGGCGATGCGGTACAACGGGTTATCGTTGAAGTAGGCTAATAAAGCTGCGGTCCAGATCGATTATGGCTTCGCTGTCGCTGCCAAACCAGATACGCAAAGCTCGCCTTCACCAATTCGGCTGGCGTCACCCATCTCGCGGCGTCTGACCAAACCGATGATCACACGACCGCCAGCACGGTTGAATGAAGTTGCGGCGTTACAACTTGCCAGATACTGGCCTTCCTTGCCGAGGCGAGCGGCGGTTGAGTTGCAAGCGCCACCTGTCCCGATATTCCACGAGAGCGAAATCATCATACTGCGCCAACTCAGTGGCTTCGCATCCCAGTCGGGAACGCACTTCACGAGTGCCGGCCGATAGTCTCGCTCCATCTTGACCGCCAATCGGCTATTGCAGCCAGCGGGCGTTTCGACCATTCCAGGCTTTACGTTATTGGTATCGCCGTTGCAGATCGTCCAGACAGGCGGCTTTGCGATCTTGTCAAGGTAGGCCTTGAGGGCGTCTCCCTCCCACGGAACGACAAGCGTCTTGATGGCGAGAGCCGTATCTTCATGAACGGAAGGCTGACCGGGGAATATCGCGACATATCCGGCTACAGACGCTGCCACAATGGCGGCAATAGCCCCCATCGCCCGCGGCGTAGCGCGAAGCTTATTGATCGACATAGCGATCTCCTAAGATTTGGGAGGTGTAGGCTCCAATGAAAAAGGCGCCCCGGAGAGCGCCCAATGTTAATTTCTCAGATGGATGTCTATTGCAGAGAATGCTAAGCCCGAATGAAGTTCATGAACGATCGCCTAATGAGGAAAACATGCAAAAGTTCGTTTTCGGTACAGACGGATACATTTTTTTAGATAATGATACAAACGGTGTCCAAGACCAAACGGCCGGAAGGTCCGTTTTGCTCGAAAGCAACGCAGGAGCGATTTATCAGGCTCACAAAGCATGTGCGGAACGATCTGCGGCTCAAAATAGACGCTACATTCACATCGTGGCTCCCAATAAGGAGACGGCTTATCGTGAACATCTTCCAGGCGGAAATGTGTACCAAACACATGGTCTAACACCACTTCATCAATATCGAATTTTGTTTCCAGAAAGTGAGAATATTACCTACTTTGATGACGATATTTTACGACCGGGGATTGGCCTAACTTCATATGACAAGGGGGAAAGTCACTGGACGCCTCAGGGGGCTCTCTTGTATCTAAAGTTTGCGCTTGCTCATTTCCAGCGCATGGAAGATGTCAGGCGTTTAAATACTATCAGAGCGGAACTGATTGAATTAATGGAGCAAGGCGATTTGGCTGGCCACGCTGCGATGCCACCGGAGCGCGTCTCTCATATTCGGGTCAAAGAACCTCGCCATACAATCGAATTTGAAGGCGACATTATCAATGAAGGATATATCCGGCATTGTCGATCACCGATCGGCGTCGGTAAAGCCTTGGTCCTGCATGACAGTTTTTGTCACGCACTGTTCCCTTTTATTTCTGAAATATATGGGGAAACCCTTTTTATGCATTGCCCAAATTTTTTGATTGATATCGAAAACTCTTTTGAACCAGACATCATAATAAAACTGCAGGTGGAACGATTTTTTCCTTACGCGCCACAGACTTTGAATGACTTCAAGCAGTGGGGGGATGATCTTCGGGAGCGAAAAGGCACATCAGATCGAACGAGCCAATACATTTCTGGCATTATCGCTAGGCGGCCATAAATATCCAATCGGCTAGAACGCGGCCCTTTAGCGCTGATCCTTTGATTGTCAAATGAACATCATCCGCATAGTTATCGGGAGCAATTTCCGCGCTTCCGAATAATGAATAGATGTCGATGCAATCAATTTCTCTTTTGGATGCCAATTCTAGAACAGAATTTCTCCATTCAATGCTGAGATCGAACGAGCTGTTTGCTGCAGCAGGAGCAGAAATTCCTAGTGCGGCCCCTCCTGATCTGAAGGCGTCGTTAAGTCTTTCTTCCAGATTAGCAATGAATCCGGGAATAGTGGCTCCCAGTGCTTTGTCGTTAACGCCGTACTCAATATACGTGAAATCTGGCTTGACCGTCATTATCCCATACCAAGCCGATGTCGGTTTTATTTTCAGTCCATAATCTCCCGAACGCCAACCCGAGGCTGAAAGGTTCAACATCCTCAGTTCTGCGACACCGCTATTCCACGGATCAATCCCATTAATGGAAACTAAGCCTGGTGATCTCTTCCAGATGTATATTGGTCTTATGTCTGGAGTGCGGCGCATAACAGTAGCTTTACGCACCGCCACATCCGCATCGCAATTTACTGTCAGCAGTATGTCATGTACGTCTGAAACTACTAACTCTGACATACCTGGGGCGCTTGAGTAATAAATTTCGAACCGATCCGCCTCCTTTGTGGGATGGAGCGTGATTGGATAATCGGGCCCCCATGTAGAAGAGTTAAAAAACATTCCTCCTCCGAGAAAATACCCAAACTCAACTTCCCATCCATGAGAGAATGTGACGTCAGTGTTATATTCTGCATATTGCTGCACCGTGGACATGCCTGATGATCCGAAGAATGCATCGGATCTACAGCTGATTCCGGTATCGTTAAGCAAAGATGCTGCCACGACGCAAGGTGAGTATTGTCGAGCATGCATGTGGTGGGAGCCTTCAAATGGGCTACTGCATACCCCGACATGCGTACTGTCACCTGCTATCGCTAGCTTCTGTCCGATTTTTCCTAAACTTACCTTTTGCAGAAGGTCGGAAATTGTTCTTTGACTCATATTCCCTGATTTCCCCATCAAATGAAGCTCGTTTTTCCATGACGAGCCTCATTTGACAAGACGGGAGCGACATTGCCGAATGAGTTCCGTCAATGGGCCGTCCATGCTGTTCCATTGCAATAAACAGGGATCTTTACCGATCCTCCTCCCGTAAGGCTCCCATTATATGTAGGAGCCGTCGCGTCAGTGACGGCCATTAGTATTCCCTGAGCGGCGGCGTTGCAGGTGGGCAAGAGACTGACCGTTGTTGGTGTCAAGGCGAAGCCCGCGCTTGATTTAAGGTTGCCGCCCTGATTCCAGAGGTACATCCCTCCAGAAGGCAACCCAGTCGGGGGAGATGGGGCCGTTTCAAGAAACTGAACGCCAGTTAGCACATTCCCTTGCAGGGGTTCAGACGATTGATAGACGTGAATTCTGCCAATGTTTACATTTCCACTGGCTCCAGAGATACTTTGGAAACCAAGGACATAGCCAGTGCCCCCATTGGTAGCTGGCAAAAATTGGAACCTCTTCCGAATATATCCACTAGTTGGAAGCTTGATGTTCCATCCTTGGACAGTCGTTCCAGCGGCTCCACTATACATAAACATATTGACTGCACTGAGCGGAGTACCACTTGTAGGGGGACCAATGTCGAATTCAATCCAGATCGGCTTTCCAGGAACAACGGAGGTGACGAGCGCAGACGTAACAGTCCCGGCACCAGTATATGAGAATTGCGCTGCGTCCTGACCATTGGTCGAATCTGGTCTCGCAGTAATTGTTACCGCACCATTTGCCGACCAACCATTTATTCCAATGCCTCCGATTGCCACTGGCACGTACGATGATAAATCAGCAGAGGAGGAATATTGCAAAATGCCATTCTGATTTGACAGGGTATCGATATTTTGCGGATCTTTGATGATCTGATTTCCATTTGTGTAGATTGTCCCGTAAACAGATGCGGCGGCCGACGCGAAGGCATCATTTGCCAGAAATGGCCCTAGAACCATATTTTTTGATGGCCCGTTATCGCTCACGCCCTGCGCGTAGTAGAGCATCATTGTGGGCGGCGTTCCGCCTATGGTGATATTCTGGATGGTGCCGCCGATGATATTAGGCGTCGTAGAATATACAAGCGGTCGAGTGGGGGAGGAACCATTCCCAAAAATGACATCATTGATGATGGTTTGACCTGAAATATAGCCAGAACTTGCCGCTGTTAGGACCGGAAGTCTATCACCAAAATATGCTCCAGTCCCTTCATCGGCATAAACGATCGCTAGATCAGTGGGGTCAAGATTTTCAGGTCCATGACGGTTGCCGTCAAGAACAGCGCCTTCTCCGGAGTTAGTAAAGGTGGCGGCAGGCACGATCCAAATGTTAACCCGGTTGGTCCCGGCCACGAAATGAGCAAAGCCATTGTGGGTGAGGCGCGCATTGTTGCAGCCCATTCCGCATTTTATCGCGACCCGATACTCGTTAAACGAATTGTATGATATGCTATCACTGTCGGCGAGACCAGAAAGTGCTATGCCGATAGATGATGATCCCGACCCCTGAAATTGGTTATATTCAATTTGCCAAAATGGGCCATCGGACGTATTGGTACTAATCGCAGCGCCAGTAAATCCCGTAAAAGTATTTCCTGTAACAAAAAGATATTGGTTTACGTTAACTCCAGTGAAACGATTCCTGATTGCGCCGGCGCCGCCCTGCACATCAAGATTCTGGAAACGAAGAGAAACCCAAAACTGGTTGCTATCAATTAGGTATTTACCAGCTGCGATCACGATAATCGATTTTGTGCGGCCGTCTCCGAAGATGCACGGATTCGGTGCGTCCCATCCATTACCAGCATAGGCGTAAACTACACCCGCAGGAAAATAGACGCATTTGTTTTGTGCCGCAGCCGCAGCAAATGCGGCGTCTATAGCCACGGTATCGTTCACGCCACCGATCGTTCCGAAATCTTGCGGCCGCACCGAATTAAGCTTGAGATAGGCCGATACTGTTTGCGTAATCGCGCCAGTCCCCGTTTGGATGAATTGGAGCTGGTCAGCGGAAATGCTCTTGTTGGTCAGCGTATCTGCAGTATTCCGGCCAACCAACGTATCCGTCGCAGCTGGCAGTGTAAGAATACCGGCAGCAGTCGCCGAGGGCTGTAGAACAGTTGTGCCCGATGTCGAACCATTGAGCGTAATGCCAGATCCAACAACTGGAGAAGACAACAGCGGCCCATTGGCAAAAACAGCCGATCCCGTTCCCGTCTCATCCGTGAGAGCGCTGGCAAGATTAGCACTAGATGGAGTTCCGAGGAACGTTGCCACACCTGTACCGAGGCCAGAGACGCCCGTGCTGATGGGCAGACCTGTGGCGTTGGTGAGAATACCGCTGGCGGGGGTTCCGAGTGCCGGTGCAACCAAGGACTTGTTGGAAAGGGTCTGCGTATCCGTCGTGCCGACAATAGCACCAGACGGCAGGGATTTCCCGCTATCTTGAAGCGAAGTTCCGCCGGTATTGGCCCATGTAGCGATATTGCCAACCGTAGAGGTTGCGGGTCCAACAATCGTGCCAGCTCCGATCGGTCCGAACGTCATGTTCCCAGCCCGATAGTACAGACCAGTAGATGTCAGCCAGATATCGCCATTGTTTGGTGTATTGGGGGCAACTCCTGGGGAAACCGAGAAACCGGCGGCGCTCGTGGTGGATGGTGCCGTTTTAAGCGGGCCGAGCATCGTACCACCGGCCTGATTGAGCGGGGTATAGCCAAGAGTATCTTGCTTTGCAGCAAAATAGCTGTTCCATTGACCAGCAGTCGGAACTTGTCCGTACGTGAATCCAGGAGAAGACTGCGCGAGAGCCGGAACTCCAATCAGACAGGCTATGACAACAATAATTGCTCTCACCTTTACTTCTCCTCCTGCGTGACCGGGAAAAGGGGTTCGCCCCCAAACTTGGAATTGGAATAGGTCATGCCTTGGAAGACCGATGGATTGGCAACAACAAACTGCTTTGCCAGTTCTGGAGCGAATGCTTCCGAGATATCGACGTCGAGATCTATCGTCTCAAACACCGCGCCATCTACAATGCGTGCATATCTTTTCGTCATGTCACCACCTCAAAATTACTTGGCCTGCTGCCCCACCGCCGCCAGCGGCCACGGCTGACGATCCGTTGCCACCAGAGCCAGGCCAGTTGCCACCAGATCCTGCCGCTTGAATGCTGGGACCATTGTTGGAGAATCCGTATGCCGGGCCACCGAACCCACCGCCATAAACCGTGCCAGCAACGTATGTCTGATTTTGACCGCCTGATGCTCCGGTGCGATTAAGCTGACCGCCAGTCCCGGCTCCACCAGTGCCGCCCGCTGCGGCAGGAGCGCCACCAAAGCCGCCCGCAGCAGAGCAGAAGGAACCAAATGATGATGACCCGCCACCGCCGCCAAAAGTGGGAGCACTTGTGCCACCTGTGCCACCGGCTCCAACCACAACGGTAATCGAAGCTCCCGGAGTAACAGCGAAGACGCCTTCAGAATAACCGCCGCCACCGCCACCGCCTGCTGCGATATTCGTTGATGTGCTGCTTCCACCTCCACCACCGCCTCCACCCCAAACTTGGGCAGATATGCGGGTAACACCAGTCGGAACGACAAACGTGAATGTTCCGGCGCTAACATAGGCTTGCAGATTTGCGGGAATATTGGTTGCGCCAGATGACACAATGACGAAATTGGTCCCGTCATATATAAAGCTGGAGGCTGCGTTGATTTCACCGCCTGTAAGGGCAATGCCGCCTTGTCCTACGATCGATTTCGTTCCGAGACCGTTTACATTCATTGTGGCTGAGCCGGTATTCGGCGCAGACGCGATGCCATCCACAGTCAAGCCTGCAGTCAAAGCCATCGGAGCGGGCGAAAGTGTTGCCGTGAGAGCATTAGCCGTCCCACCAAAGGTGCCTGCCCAATTATAGGCATTCGCCTGAGATGCGGTGATCGTCGCAATTCCGGTCCAGTTCGTAGGTACAGAATCCGGATTGTTGGTGTTATTGTCTGCTAAATTCAGCCAAATGAGGCCAGCGGTCGAAGCAGAGGCCAAGAGTGCCCCTTGCGGATAACCACCAACTGCCGTCGAAAAGCCGCTATTGAACGTCGTCAGACCGCCAGCATTCTGCCACCGAGACCACTGAGTGATCTGATTGATGATGCCGTTCATATCCTGACCGAACGGGGGAACGCCTCCGGAGCCGACCGGCAGGAAGTTGAGCGGCGGGAATCCATCCGTTAAAGATGCAGCACCGTTCGTGATCCCAATCTGGGATGAAACTGGAACCTGACGGATATAACCGCCGCCAGCGCTAGCGCCGAACGGAATCGGAAACGTCTCCGATGGGAGATCGGAAAGCTTCATTCGGATGATCCTTGATTTTTAGATGATGACTACAGACGCCGCAACGCCTGTCGGCTTGGGCAGTACGCCGGAATTCTGGACGATCGCGAGCTCGACCGGCGAAAGCTGGAACTCGAAAGTGTATGTCATCGTCATCGTGGCGATGGTGGTGCCCGCATAGAACGAGGCCTGATTGAACCCTTGGGCGTTCACCGATTCAGCAAAGCCGAACCACTCGCCTGTGTGCGAACCCTCGGTGACGTAGGCATTTCCCCGATTCGGGAATAATGTCATGAGAATGCGATTGATCGCAGGAATGGAGCCATTTGTGATATTTGCAGCAGCCTTGGCAAAGATCAGTTGCCTGTAGGCCTGATCCGACAAAACAAAGTTGTCTGTCAGTGTGGAACCGCTATAAAACGACCCCTGCCCGAACGTGTAGGAGCTTGGAAGCGCTTCCTCGAAACCGAACCAGTTCGTAACCTGGACTTGAAGGACGCGGTTAACGCCCACAATGCGGCCCCAGACATCCAACCCATAACCTTGGGCTGTATCAACATTCCAGATGTAATCAAAGAATGCATCAAAATTTGCCGTCTGATCTAGGTAATCGAATATGTTCTCGATCAGTTGCGTGAGGATCGGAGAATTTGCGTATTGCGAAATTACTGTGGACCAGACGTCAAAGCTTGGTTGAGTTCCAATTGGGCTAATGCCAATGGAAAACTGTCCTATGCCGTTGGGTATGCCAACGGGTGGACGAGGATACGGAGGACCAGACATCAGATCAACGTCACAACAATGTTGTTGGCAGAGACCGTAGGCACCTGATTGATGCGCACAGCAATTTCAAAAAGGTTGGCGACTGCCGATTGCATGAGTTCAGTGGTCACCGTCTGGCTAACTGAGACTGTGTAAGTGCCAGTATTGCCGGTCCCTGTTCCGAGTGCGGTGATCGTCGTCCCGACAATCAAGTTTCCGGTGACATCAGAAATCGTCTGACCAATAGCCAGCGTTCCCGAACTGACTGCCGAGACAGTCAGAGTGTTCCCCGATATCGCGCCTGTGAATGAGGCCGATGCATTGTTCACCGAACCAATTTCAATCGAGACGATCTGTGCCCAAGACCCGAGAGCGGCTACAGGTGCGTAGAACCGGCTGGCAAGCAGCGTTCCGCCGATCTTGGCTCTGGGACCTCCATCTCCTCCCGCAAATGCGCTTATGATGGCGTTCTGAATTAGCGTAGCGGCATTCGCCGGCACCTGCGTCGAGTTGACGATATTCACTGCAAACAGGATTGGGAGCGGCGGCGGAACTTCAAAGGAAACGGCATAGGTCGGATACGGTGGTACATAACCTGCGCTGGTATCCTGGACATTGACTGTAGTGTTGCCGTTATAGGTGCATCCGGGGGCTTTTTTGGACCATATGGCCTGTCCGATTGCCTGAGCTGCGCCTCCAACAACAGCAACATATAGAGAATTGGGATAGAGTGACACACCACCAATCGTCTGCGGGCTGTTAGAGTCATTCTCCGTTACAAACGCATCAATGACATTGGGAACGGACAACACTGCGCCGAGTACAGATGGAAGAGAACCGATTGAATTCAAAGCTACCGATGCCGCGCGCCGCGCCTCGAATGCCTGCCGGCTTTCAACATTGTTGCCAAGAATTCCATCGGAAACATTGTTGATGGAATCCCAGCCGGGAATCGATTGATAAATCTGATTCAATGTGTCGGCCGGGCAAGGAATTGGCCCCGGAACCAGACATGCAAAGGTCAATGTAATGCTACCCGATACCGGGATAGTTCCGGCCTCGGTACAAACATATTGATTTCCATCAGAGGCCACAGCGAGTGCGCCGACAGGGATTACGACGCCCTCAAGACCAGTGCAGAGTGCCTGCACGACGGTAGGTTGCGATGGATTGCGCTCAATAAAATAGATCCGCGCAATGGCATCCTGCATGCGCCCAGAGGCATAGGCCGGATCCACCTGCTGGGTATAATAAAGAAATGTCTGGTTGACCTCATCAATAACAGCGGCTTCGCTGGAAGCAAGCTGCCCTTGTGGCGTGTTGAGTGCCGGATTGAGGTTGCCGCCAAAAGCCGTATTGATATCTTCAATAACGCCGTCCAACACCGTTTGGGCAGACGGGATTATGAACCCCTCGTCTGTCCACGAAGGGCTTGGAACGTTGGTTGTAGCTGTCAT
The DNA here is from genome assembly GCF_016429015.1 of Rhizobium sp. ASV20. Taxonomy (GTDB): domain Bacteria; phylum Pseudomonadota; class Alphaproteobacteria; order Rhizobiales; family Rhizobiaceae; genus Rhizobium. Next base: position 31,421 of record NZ_JAELTU010000013.1, on the reverse strand, counting down.
CAATTAAAACCCTGAAGCCGACGTATTGCCGCTTGAATCGGTGATCTGGACTTGGCCGCGTACGACGCGGTTATCCCAAGATGTGATGAAGCACTTGGAAGTCACGACACCCGGAACCGTGAGGGCCGCTTCATTGAAGTAAGCCTTCATGAGCGCTATCGGCGGGGCATAACCAAGGATCTGAGAGAAGTATGGAATGCCGAGGGTGGTGTCGAAATAGACTTCCCCAGCGAATGTCCTGATTGCACTGGCCGCATCTTGGGCCAGCGAATAGGGATCGCTGGCCATAGCAATGTTGCCTGTGGTATCTACGGTCAGATCCCACAGCTCGACATCAAGCAAAAGTGTGTTCATTTACGTCCCCGGATTGGGAGGGGCTTCTGGACCGGGTGGTGTGGTCGGGTGCGTATGGTTCTGAAGGGTCACGGCATCGCCGCCCCCAAAGCCAGCAGTGATCGAACCGGTAACCGTGAGGTTGCCTGTGATTGCGATCGATCCTGCCTTCATCTCGATCACGTTACCGTTCTTGTCGGCCAGCTTCATTCCGGTTTCGGTAAACTGGACATATTGGTCCGGATTGGCTGGGTTAAGCATGGCGCCGTGGTAAACGCCGTCAGCGAGATCGTGGGTTCGGAAAGATCCGGGGTTTGATTGCTCCCCGGCATTCGATTTCAAGGCCGAAATATCGCGATCGCTGACTATGATATGACCGACGTCGCCGACCGATGGGTCATTAATGATCGCATTGCCGCCGCCTTGATTGCGCGTGCAGGGAAGATCATAAATAATGCCATGCGGCGTCTGATTGCCCTGGCCGTCAATTTGATTGACCAAAGGTTGCACATCGACTGTAGGGGCAGCGCCTACACCTCCGCCATGAACCGCAATGATTTTGACCGGGATTGCGTTTCTAACTTCTCCGATAACCTGGCGGATGTGGAAATCGTGAGCGTTATAGGTCGAGGAATCGTCAAACGTGCCCTGTTGACCAAACCACTTCTCTGGAGCGGCCATATTATTGTGTTCCTGTCGCGATCAATTCGAGAACCTGAAACCACTTTCCATTTGGTATCTGGCTTTCAAGTTCGTAAAAGATGGACTTTACCTGCCATTTTCCATTAGCTGGCGTGAGATCGCTCTTCACTTCCACTAGGGAGAGTTGCTTGACGGCAGGGTTGAATAGGCACCGAACAATTACAATGTTCTGGTTGAACATCGGATAGCCAACGAGGCCAGTATCTGGAGAAATCAAAATGGCGTCTCCCTGCCGCGGTTGACCGCGCGGAGAGATAACCATCTTGTTCGGTTCAAAAATCAGATCGAAGTTGCCGTGACGAGCAATCGCCATGGCTTGCGTCCAGGCTGTACCCCCAAAGTAGGGATTCGACAGCTTAACGTTGACCCCGTTATTCTCGAATGAGAACCCCATCTGTTTGGCAAGGTTCCCCATCATACCGGCTGCATCTGCAGATCCACGGATACTCAGCGGCTGAACAGGCTTAACGGCTTGGAATGGACCGGGAGAGGCTTGAATGCGAAAAGCTACATTTGGCATTCCTTGGGCATCGGTGAAGGCCGCAAAGATCGTGCCGCCAAAGACCAGAGTCATGCCAGTCTGATCATCCCCTGCCTCAACGCTGATGCTATTGAAATAGCGAGCGTTTGCCTGAGTGCCGACGGTGGAAAGCTGGTTCATCAACTGTAGCGGCAAGCCATAGATCGCCAATTGCATGGTGTTGCTGGACACGCCGCCTGTGGCGTCAATGTTTGCCGAAGCTCGAAGGCCGCTCACTGTCGCTGTGTTATTTTTGCCACTTCCAAAGCTGCCATTGGCCAAATTGAACTGAATTGTCAGTTTTTTTTCGGTAAACGACATCTACGGTCAACTCTCGTCTCTTGCACAAGGCGCAATGTGAGCGCATGTTTCCGTTATGTTCATCGCACCCCTAGCAATCGCCATCGTCCTCGTAATCGCGTTTCCGCGTATGGTGAGGTTTTTGTTGACGTTAATGACGTTCGGAATGCTGCTGTTGGTGGCATCCTGCATTGATCATGCTCGCGCTCAGAACATGAGCACTGCCGATCACGAGACGTTAATCCGTTATGCAGGATATTTTACTGATTGCGCTCGCGGGAATGCTTACAATGAGCGGGATAAAATCCATGAGCTGAAGATGCTGGGCGGCAATGCCGAGGCGACATTGATCTTGGCATGTAAACCAGTATCGGATGGCTATCTTCATTGGTGCCAAAAGATGGGCCATGATGAAGAAAGCTGCTACGGCGACCTTGGGCTTATGGCAACCGATATTCTTCACCAGACCGGTAACTAAACCGCCGCAAGTTCTGCTGCAGTCAAGTAGGTTAGGAAATACCGCGATCCCAATCCCGTATAATCGGGGTCGTTCGATCCCTGTGTGTCTATAAAAGCAAAATCACCGGAATATCCAAGATAAACTGACCGGATTATCCGATTTTGGTTTTCGCAGATAACGCCACCAATGATCAGTGTGTTTTCCAGATATATATCGGTAAACAGACCATTATAGGTCTGATAGACATTAATCTGCGTGACTTGACCGTCCAAGGTTGTGGTGACTGTCTGATTTGGGATAGCCTGGAGCGGCACGATTAGCATAGGTCATCCTCCTGCCGCAGCTATTGGCCCTGTCTGCGCGGCTTGGGCTGGAGTGGCAGCGACCGGCTGTACCGTTCCTCCGTTCACCTGAGAGGCTGCTGTGGGGCTTGCCGTGTTTGACATTGACAAGGCCGAAGTTTCCCTCACCTCTTCTGTCCATACATCCACGGAGAGAAGGCCAACGCCGTTTGTGGCCGTCTGACTGTAGTCGTAATGCGTGATGTTGACATTTGGATAGATCGCGATCGGCGTCACGATGGTATAGAGGTTCAAATCTCCAGCAATCGCATCGATCGAATCCAATAATGCCTGCCTATTCGAATCAGACCCGCCGGCAGTGAACCGGAAACGTCCGTCAAAAGGAATGAAAACCTTGTTGTACGAGGCGAAAGCCCCCTGCTCAACCGGATAATCAGAAATCGCCCATTGCTTACGGAAATCAAACGAAACGACGTTATCAGCCAAAACGACTGGTGCACCGCCCAGATAGATACCCCAAGGCTGCTGTTGAGCAATCCCGGTAAATATTCCGACCGCATCCTGCGTCAGAAAGCTGAGAACTTGTCCGACAGATGAAGCAAAGAGCACAGACGGCACTCCCGGCACGCGGGGGACGTTTACCGGGAAAGCCATTAGCGAGGTCCATAGTTAGCCGTTGCAGCTACTGTCGATCGATAAAGAGCATCAGTCGCCCTATCCGCGATAGCCTGAGCATCGGTCGCATTCGGAGCGTTAATGTTCATGCTGCCGATGCTGACATTGTGGGAAGAGGTGTTGGAAGTGGAGCGGTTATCATTGGAGATCCTTGAGAGTGCAGCGGATGTCGCAGCTCCCGTTGGCATGGGTGGCAATGGACCAATGCCTGTTTTCCCGTAAATCCCCTCGGCCGCAGCCCCCATCCATGGGCGCCAGCCATGCTGTCTAGCCCATTTTAAGGCAAAATCGACTTGCTGCTTCCAGGTATTGGGATTGCGTGCATCGAGTCCCGTAGCCTTGGTGAATTCATCGCCAAGACCAGCATGCGGCATTGCTGGGTTTATCCCACCATAATGAAGCTGGAAGGGACCAAACGAGGATCTGCCATCTCCACCTCGATCTGGTTTGGTTGGGTCGAATCCCCTAAGACCTTCATGACCCGCAACTCTAAGTGCGATATTTGGATCGATTCCCAAAGATATCGCTTTTTGTCGGATATAATCAGCAACTTCCTTATTGGAACCCGCGAGGCTTACCGTCCCAGCCGCCGCTGATGGTCTTTGCGGAATTCTATTTCCATCGCCACCCGGAGCGGGTGCGGCATTGGCCGTTCCACCGCCAAGCAATCCGCCGAAGAAGTTGCCAACACTCTGCCAAAAGCCACCGCCCGAGGGTTGCTGTTGAAGAGCTACCGGCAGAGGATTTGACTTGGAAACCGGGCGACCATCAACCTTGGTGTCGCCATCCAGAAAGCTATTGAGCGATGCATCACGCCCATTGCCTAAGCCACCAAAGTTATTCTGGAGAGCATCGGCATGGCCGCTCGCATCCGAAGGGTTGCGACCAAAAATCATGTCCCAGATAGAACGGTCAGATTTCTTGATCGTTTTCATATCGGGAGCTGCCGCAGTATCCGTTAATTCATATGCAGCTCCAGCAATTCCAAATACCTTGGCCAGAGTACCAAGGCCAAAGCCTCCAGCCGCAGCTGCACCAGATGATGCTCCACCACCTGTGGCCATAGATCGAAGACTGCCGAGCATGCCAAGAACTTTGCCGCCAGCCCAAAGACCGATCAAAAGCTCTGTCGCCCGAACTACTCCACCGAGAGCGTCGGCTACTGCCTTAGCGTCATTGCCGAAATCCTTGAGGCCTTGTCCAACGGCCTTCCAATCAATGCTGCGGAGATAGTCAGCGAAATCCTTGACGCCCTGAACGATACCGCTCTTAAGCCAGTCTTGGTTCTGAGTAATCCAGTCCGTCATCTGGGTCAGAAGCTTGGAAAGCTCCGGACCTAGCGTTTCGAGAACGGTATTGGCCAGTGAAACAGCCGTCTGCTGAAGGGTTACCCACTTCTCTTGCAGCTGCTGCGCCGCCTTGATCGCATCGTTCTGGGGCGACAACTTCTTGAGTTGATCAATGTAGGCTCCGATACCGTTGCCATACTTGATCATGACATTCGCGGTCGCATCATCAATGCCCATGCCTTGGGCAATGAAATGAACCTGCGAAGGATCGATCTGGTTCAGCCGCTGAAGGGCGGCTGCGGTATCCTGAAGGAACTTATCGATACCATGATCGCGGTCGATGTTAAGCCCGGTCAAAGCCTGGAGCTGAGAATATTCCTTAGGCAGCGCCTGCCCATTGCGGTGCAGATCGAAAAGTGCCTTGCCGATACGCTCGAAAGTGGCGGCAGCCTGCTCAGACGATCCGCCTACCCGTTCAGCCGCAGCACCCCATGCATAGAGTGTCTGAGGCGAAGTATTCAGATTGCGGGAGAATCGGCCAAGGGCAGCGTCTGCACCGACAAGATCGCCAATGAACTCTTTGATGCCTCTAGCACCAACGAAGACGGCATAAAGACCCAGAACCTCACGCGTGATCTTGCTGATGCTGTCGGCGGTTTTCTTGGCTGACTCCTCAATTGTCTTTCCGCCTTTGACGACCGTATCAACGGTCTTATTGGAGGTGTCGACAATATCCTTGCTGCCCTTTTTAAAGTCAGCGGGGTCGAGGCCTAATTTTACGATGAGGCTGTCGATCACGTTTGCCAAAGATCAGCCTCCTTTATTCTTCTGAATCTCGTTAATGATGCGCGCGTTGTGACCATCCACCATCGCTACTTCGATGATGTCGTAAACGTCCTCGACAGAGAGCGCCTCGCCGAGATCCCTCAGCGCTGTGGTTTTGTTTTGGGAGAGCGAGAGAACCGTACCGATGGATCTTGGGAGATTGGGGTATTCAAGGGGCTCGAAGCCGGCGACAAGTCGGCCGAGGTCGACGTCGACTGGCTGCCGCTCTGAGAAAAACCCATGTGGAGCATCAAGACCTCCTTGCGAAGAAGGATAATGGTCTTCACTTCCTCGATATCATCTTCAAACAAAGGTCTAATGATTGCCGGGTTTTGTGGGTTCGGCTTGATGCTGATGCATTCCAGCATTTCGTCTAGAAGCGGCTCTGCATCCGCATAGTCCATCTTGGTCAGAGCTTCGATCCCAAGAATGGCTAGAGCCTGCATCCCACCTGCCGCAATATCTACGTTCCCGATATCCACGCCCGACTTGGCCGCGGCCAGAAACGCGCGAGTGGCCCATTTTTCTGCCTTAAGTGCCGGCATCTCACGCAGGTGATAGACCTTCCCCTTATCTCTGCCTTCTTCTGTGATGGCGTAGTCCATTTCCTTACGCAAAGGTTATCCTCCGTTACGCCACGACAGCGGTGACACTCTGCCAACGAATGAGGGCTTGCCGAGCTGCCAGGATCTTTCCGGCCGCGGGAGCAGGCGCCCAACTGATCAAGGCGCCGTTTGTGCAAACAAAAGATCTACCGATCGATTTTAGCGTCGTTTCGCCGTTGACACGGAAGGTATCTCGTTGCGTCAACATGTTTGCGGCCCACGTATCGAAAATAACATTCGCATTCGAATCCGCCTGAATGCTGAATGTCTGATCGATCGGGTTGAAAACAAAGCCAGCGGAGAGATAGCCATCAACGCCCATCGCCGTCTGCGTTAGCTCGACGGTGGGCATCTCATAGACATTATCAGCCGTGAAGCCTTGGATCTGAACCGGAGCGTTGAACAGCCCCGGAATGGTAAGCGTTATGACTGCATTCGCCGCAGTAAGCGAGCCGAGGGCCATGGTGATCTCCTATGGATTTCGGGAATTACTGGACGAGGGTGCTGTTCAGAATGATCTGCTGCACGCTCTGGCTATCCATATACCAGAAGTTGCAAGGCGGGCTTGTTCTCGCCTGACGTACTTGCGGGGAAGCAGCAATGACCTGAAGATACCAACCCTGCTGGTAGAGCGCATCGCTGGCCTTCCCGTTCGAAGAGGTCGTGCCGGCAGCATTGTTGATGAGCGCGGCCTGCTGGGAAGAGAGAGGGACACCAGCCTTGATGGCTCCGAAGTTCAGCGCAGCATTGATCGGATCGAAGCAAGCAGCCTTGATAAGACCATAGCCCTGATCATTGTACGGAACAGAAAGAGCGTTCTGCAGTAGCTCCATAAGAGCGAGCTGAAGAGCGTTGTTGAGCCAGATCTGGTTGATGTAACTATCAAGCCACTGGAACACGCCTGAAACGCTGCCTGGCTGGAACTCGACAAACTGCTGATTTGCAGTCGCAAAGGCCGCGTAGCAGTTATAGCCGTTGGCAATCAGGTTGTTGTAGCTCGTGGCGTCCGTCACCCCGGCGACAAGGCCATCCTGTCCACGGAATGCGAAGTCAGCACGCCCATTCGTTGCGGTGAAATCAATGGAAGCCGCAATACCGCAGACGAAAGCGGCGATTTCAGCCGGGGTCGATGCGGCCGATGCTGGCTGATAGATCGCGCACGTACCGTCATAGGCTGCGGCCTGAATGATATTGCCGAAGCTCGACGTTGCATTGTTGCTTTCAGTCGGCGTGATATCGGTATCCCAAGCGATATAGGCCCAACGCTTGTTCTGGGAGTTGTTCCACGATGCGAAGGCCTGCTTCTGAACTGAACCGGATCCATCATCCGGATCGAAAATCGTCATGAAGGTTGCCCAGTTCTGATTGATCTGGGTCGCTTGCGTCATGAAAGCGGAAGGCGTAGCAGCGGCTGCGCCCTGCGAAAGGATTGCGCCCGTTGCCTGTGTCAGGAAGATAGGAGCGGCAATTGTGCCAGTCGCGAATGCGATGGTAGACTGAGCGCCCGGTGCGCCGGATGCGATGATGAAACCACCCGAAACGGAATCGAACGATACGGCAAGGGCCGTGCCAGTCGAAGTCAAAGAACCACTCGTGACGGTCTGTGTCAGATTGACGATATAGGTGCCAGTCAGACCCGTACCGGTGCCAAGCGCCGTGATGATGGTTCCGGCTGATGTGGTGCCGCCCGATACTGTCTGTCCTACCGACAGCGTCCCGGAAGCAACAGCAGTGATCGTAAGAGTGCCATAGGAAACCGAGATCGTTTCGCTCGCGACAACCTGCGTTTTGGTAACTGCATACGTCCCGATCCCACCAGCAGTACCCGAAAGCTGCGACGAAATCTGAGTTCCGGCAGTAACGCCAGTACCAGAAATGACCGCTCCGGCCACAAGCGTACCCGAGGCAACATTCGTGACATACATGACGTTGCCAGCGATGGATGCCGTAACGGATGCTGTTCCTGCGGCGATCGATCCAGTAAAGGATGCTGCGGCCGGCAGAGAGGTGTTGATTGCCGTCTGAACCAGCGCGGCGGCGGCAGAATAGCTCGTAGCGCTCGACAGATTGACGCTAGCCGCAGTGTAGGTATAGCCATCAACGACAATGGTCAGCGAGCCAGAGATACCCTGAAGCTGCGGGATCGTCAGTTGATTGACCGGGCCACCGCGGAGAAAAGCAGCTACGCCAGTCGAATTGTATTGAGCAAAATAGATGTATGCGGGCTTTTGCGACGATCCATTGAAACCGTTGAAATAGACGTTCGCGATCTCAACTTCTACAGCCGATGGGCCGAAATAATTGGAGACGGAAACACCGTCGTTCGGTAGTTCCAGAATTGTACCGATAGGAACGCGAGTATTCTGGGTCAGCACCAGGCCGTTGAGGACAAGGCCATTGCCGCCGGCATTGAGCACGTTCGGATTGACGCGCACGATTTGAGAGGCCGGTATGGTTACCATAGACCTTATCCTTTCGAGCTAATTTTGAGGTGATTACGTTGCTGGATACGTCGCTTCGACGCTCACAACGCTGATGTTGAGTTCATCGGCGAATTGCTGTGGCGCAGTAATGATGGCGTTGACTTGCATGACCGCATCGATGACCCATCGATTTTCGATCTGCTGATTTTCATTCTCAAAGGGCAATTGGCGTGGATCACCAACATAAAGGGGGGTTACGTCAAACCCGGATAGAGCAAACGCTTCCACACCAAAGTTGTCCCTAAACAGAGTAGAGATAGTCTGCGAATTATCGGCGCTGTTCGGGCCGTGGACGTCGAGTTGCACCGTGACCTTCGTGGGCTGAAGGAATAACTCACCGCCCGATGACATCTGTTCGGATGCTACCGTTTGGGCAGGAGATACCGTGTAAGTGCCGGTTCCACCCGTACCTGTGGCATACGCCAAGATTTTAGTGGGAGACGCTACGCCAACACCAAAGACGATCTGACCGGGAGCTATAGATCCATGGTTGACCGCAGAGACGGTCATTGTGTTTCCAGAGATCGCCGCGGTGAATAAGACATCTTGATAGGTGTCGACATTCGTTGAAAGACGGCTCTGCATGATGGGCGTCATTGTCACGAAATCCGGAACCGATGGCTCTGGAACGCGATTGTCTTGCGCGGCTACGACTTCGATGCCTGTCCACATGGTGATTGTGGCCGGATCACTGCCGGCTGGTGGCACCGTCTGAGATTGATTGACCGTGTATGTTCCGATGCCACCCGTGCCGGTGCCAAGGGATATAACGAACGTTCCAGGATATATCCCCTCTCCTAAAACAGCATCGCCTATGTTGATCGTGCCATTTTGGACGGCAGAGACAGTCAGCGTCGTTCCTGAGATCGAGCCGGTAAACAGGCCATTCCCATTCGGGAGGATACCCAGAATGAACGATCTCAACGCAGTCAGGATATTCGACTGCGTGGGCGATGGCGCGAGGCTCACCCTGCGATCCGATAATAAGAGACATTCAGAACAGGCGATCCACCCTCAGCGATGAACTGAATATTTGCCAAAGGACCAGAATATTCGAGCGCGGGGCCTGTATTAGACAGGGCCATGCCTTCAATGGCAGTCGGTGCCGTACCATCGTCACGCCAGCGAACAGAAGCGGTATCAACACTGATAATCGCAAAATTGGCACCGGCCGGAACTTCCAAACCCACAGCGGACGTGAGGCTGGTGATCTGCTGGTAACCAAGCGCTGCAAACTGTTGAGCGAACATGAATTTTCCTCAATTTTGAAGGACGCAGGCGCATTTGCACCAGCCAACCGCCCACGTTTCTAGAGGCTGAACCACAAGCCATTGACCGGAATTCGGGCCATCCGAAAGCGTGATGATGTCGCCACCCTTGGTTCTCGTGCGCAAAACACCGACGATATCGCCGTAGAAATAGATCCCACGTGCCGCGCCATTCAGATTGAGGCCATCAACCTGATGCAGATCCTTGAATGTTAGTGCCTGCACCTGCGCCGTGCCCGTAATGGTTGGCGTATAGATAGGAGTCCTACTGCCGTCTGGGTTTGTCACATACCCAGTGCTGCCCGCGATTGAGCACGGCACATTCGGATTTACGGCCCCGATAATGGGCGCAACAATGCCATGCAGGTTCATCAGAGACCCAGGGAGACGAAGCTGATCTTGATGGTGCCGTTCAGAGCCGCTGTGGCGTGAACGTTCTGGACAACAATCGTGATCGTGTTGGCGGAGACTGCGGTCGTGGTGATGACCGGCGTTCCTGTCGTCGCCGTCCCGAGCTGGACGCTGGCAAACACAAGGTCACTGGCTACGATCGTAGAATTGGTGATCGTCAGCGTGTATGTCGCGCCGGCCGCCGTCGTGAGGGCTTCAGAGATGACGATGCCAGATCCCTTGTTCAGGGTCGCCGCACCAGCGGTAGCCGTGGCCGTCTTGGTGCCGGAGTCCACGGTCAGAGTGGAGAATCCACCCGTAGACTGCGTGGTGGCGCCGATCGGGGTATTATTAATTGCACCCGGCGTCAGCCCGGGGAAATTCACATCACCAGTCGTTGACGACCAGAGCGTGATGGCGTGCGCCCCATAGGCCATGCCAAGGACTGCGACGGTCGAGAGAAGAAGACGGCGCATCATGATTGCTCCAGATTTTAGGATTTGACTTCGTAGGAGACGCTGGCAAGCAAATGCCCGCTGTCCACCAATGGTTTAGTTGATACGCCGTTTGTACTTTCGCCGGCTGCGACCCGGCGGGCAGCCTCACCCACCGTTTTGCCGGTTACGACAAGATCGGGATCTTCGGCGCGCATTTTGCGCAGCATGAGTGTGATCGGGCTAAGCGGCGGATCAAACGTATCTATAATCGACTGTTGCAGTTGGCCTTGAATGGCTGCACCGGTTTGGCCAAGGGTCTTAGCCGCATCATAACCGTTCGCTACCAGCAGATTGCCAACGGCTTCTGGCCACTCAGGGCTTTTGGCCTCAATCATCGTGCGAAAGAACGGACGAGGTGGAATGCCAGCCCTTGGAGCGCCAAACTCCTGTATAGCGGCGATCGAGGCGGTATTCGTGCCGTCCGGATAAGCGGAGCCTTCGAGGAATCCGACATCGACCTCAGAGGCTTTCGAAATCTTCTTGGCAATTTCGGCCAAGGCCTTTTCGAGGCCATCCCCACCCTTAAGCGTGACCATTAGGCGGCAGGCGGTTCCGGTTGTTCGGCTGTGACCGCATCTGCTAAGGTGGCTTCTGCTTCGGCCGGCGCTTCGGAGGGAAGCGGGGTGGAATCGGCTTCCGCCTGCTGTTCATCTTGGGCGGTATCTTCTGGGGCGGCCTCGCCACCTTCTGCAGGCGCTTCGTTCGTGTCCACCGGTTCTTCAGCCTTCTCTTCCGCTGGCTGATCCGCCTGGATGAGTGCAGACAAGATCGGCTCAGCCCATTGCCTGAAGGCCATCAGAGAGCGAACTTGTTTGTCGAGAGCGTCGATATCCATCAGTTGGTATCCTTTTCGGCCGACGTTGGCTCGGCAGCGGTTTTCTTGGTTTTGCTGTCTGCAGGAGCCGGATCGCTTGACTGCGCGTCAGCGGTGCTCTGTGCCTCTTCGAGGCGCTTTACGCGGTCCTCAAGTTCGGTAAGCCGCGCGCGGACTTCCCGGCGAAGTTCGATGTCCATGATTCACCTTTTCAGCTTAGACCACCGCGAAAGCCGGGGCCGTATGGGTAGATCGCATCAACAACGATCGTCGGGTTGGCGAGATACCGAGCTGTGCGATATGGCGCAGTAGCGGCCCAGAAGGCGGCACCGTATTTGGATTGCTGGTACCATTGCGGCGTTCCAGGCGGATAATCATTTTCTGCCTGTACCGAGACAGAGCCTTCCGTCGCACTGCTGATGCGCCCAACGATGGCGGATGCAGGCTGCGTTCCGCTTGACGATGGATTGCCTTGTGCGTCACGCGGGGCATTAAGCCATGCGATATGCGCCGTCAGCATATTCAGCAATGTCGGAAGGATGCACAGCGCCGGATTGCAGATGCTATTTTCGCAATACACATTCGCTTCATCGAAATACGCTTGCGCGAGAGACTGATCGATATTGACGAATTCTGGATAGCGAGCCACCCAGACGCCATAGTTGAAGGTGACTGGGGGGCTCGATAGTGTCATCACGCCATTTCCGCAGCTGCTGCAATCCTGCCCTTACGGCTATCTTCGGTTTCAATGCCGGTGATTGCCGAATTCGTGGGGCGTGGAACACGAGGATCATTGTCGGGGCGCATTGGCTCAAGGCCGCTCATATGGCCATTGTGATCAGACGTGCTGCCGCGCACGGCATCAATCGTTTCATGGGCCATGATCATGCCAGAAACAACGTACGGAGCTTTCTTGTTCTGCTCGTACCACTTGTCCCAAAAATCCTTGTCGACATTCTTGGTCAGTGCGTATCCATTGATGATCTGCGGCTTTTCCGGGAATCCTACCGGCGGCGTGCCGCGCGGGTAAGATGTACCGCGAATATGCACGATATTGCCGGTACGGGCATATTCAGTCACCTTGCGGGGACCGGTCTGCGTGTTCTCCATGACTTCGCGCTTTTCGCAAAGCTGAAGGGCAAACCACGGTACGCCGATCTTGCAGGCGACGGTGACTTTTGATCCTGCTGTAGCCATAAGCTAGTTCTCCTTAAATGCCAATCATGCCACTGATGCCGAGCGGCATACGGCAGACGGTGCCCCACGTGCCGCTGGTCTGCTTCTGCTTCCAGGAAGACGGCTCGGGAACGATCTTGTGGGCGCGCATCTTTTCATTGTAGGCGGGATAGGCGACCTTCTGGCCGTCGATCTTGTCGACAATGATCTGCATGACATTGCCCACGGGCGAATAGCCCTGGCTGTTGGTGGAGGTCTTGGCACCGTACTGGACGGCGGTTTTGACCTTCATCTTCGGGAAGCCCTTCTTCAGCAGATCTTCGACGTAGACGCCGAAGCTGTTGGCAAACTTCATCGCCAGAGCCGACTGCGGCGACAGGGCCAGGGTCATTTCCTGTTCCATGTCAACCGTGCCATTGGTCTGGTTGATGATCTGCTCAACAACCGCCAGGATATCATTGTAGACTTCGTTGGCGGTTGCGGCCGGCGAACCGTTATCGAACCAACTCGTGCCACCCCATGCTTTCGGAGCCGGAGCCAGGTAGGAAGACAGATACGGGTTATTGATGAGCCCGTAGTTCTGCAGACCGCTGACGCCGAACGCATAGGACAGATTGCCATAACGATTAAGGAGCGAAGCAGCAGCAGCGCCGAGTTCCCCAACATAGTTGATGCGCATCAGGCCAGCACGTGCCGTTTCACGTTCACCGTAGTTGATGAATGTCTGGAAAAGGTACGACTGGAGCTGCGGATAGTTGAAGTTGATGCCGGCGCGGCCGTTGTTGGAATAGTCGTTATAGGACGACACTTCACCTGTTTCTTCGATGACCGGGAAGATACGGGTATCTTCCAGCCAGTCGCCTACCTTCCGTTCTTCGCCCATGATTTCCGCCATTTGCAGCGGAGCAAAGACGACACGGACGAGTTCCGGGTCAACTGCCGTCGTCAGAATGGCGGGAAGAGCGGAGTTCGGATCGGTGGATAGAGTACCCGCCGAGTCCATCGCCAACTGTTCCAAAGAGCGTTCGCCCTGCTTCCATTCGTCCGGGACGAACATTTTTGCGCCCGGGAGGATAAGGCCGGCCGCTTCGTACTGAGGCGCAACCTTTTTCCACTCGGCAATAGCTTCTTGCCTGTTCATGTTCTCATATCTCCTGAGATTGTTAGGCGTGGCTTAGCCGAGCGGCCACGAACTGATCTTGATGACGGCGCCGTTCGGCCCGGTGGAGGTGGCGACCCACTTCGTTTCAACGGCAGTGCTTGCCGTAATGGTTGTGGACGAGACGGCGGTGTTGTTGTTGACAACCATCGTTCCGCCGGTTCCACCAGTGCCCGAGACATTGGCGGTGATTGCAGTGCCAGCAACAACGCCGGTACCAGAGATGATGTCGCCAACGGCGAACGTGCCGGTTGCCGTACCGATGGTCAGCAGACCATAAGTGCCCGAGACGGTCGTGGAGCTGACGCTCTGCGTACCGATCGAGACCAGATAGCGACCGATACCGCCAACAGCCTCACCAGAAGCCAGTGGGAGGACCTGGCTTACGATCTTGGTGCTTGTCGCGATACCGGTGCCGGAAATCGTCGAGCCCGGATAAACCGTCCCAGAGCCGACCGCCGTAACTGTGAGGACATCATCCGTGATCGAGCCGGTGACCGAGAAAGTCTGAGCCGTCACAGTGCTTCCAGTGGCGGATGCGCCGCCAAAGACCGTGCCAGGAGCCGCGAACATTACCTTACCCGTCGCCAGGTCAGCGAAAGCCTTGGAATAGTTCGGGATCGGCACGGACGAGCCATCATTGACAACGGCGAAGTCGCCGGTCGTCATCAGCGCCAGGCCGAAGCCAGGCTGGATGAGGTTGCCCGCATTCGAAAGATAGGTGGGATTGAGAGCCTGCTGATTGCGCATGACAAAGCCCGATACCGGGCCATAGCCGAAGTTTTGCGCGATCTGATAGCCGCCGTTCGGATCATTCGGCGGGTAGGTCCAGGCAAATCGACCGACAGTCACACCGCCTGCACCCGCGACGAGGCCACCGGGGCCAGCATCGAAGCTTGCAAGCGGGTTGTTGCTGACGCGGTCACCCGCGACAAACGCTGCCGGCTGGTCGTAGGCTTGAGTCTGCCAGCCACCGGTTCCACTCATGGTATTTCTCCTGTTTCAGGGTTGATATTGGGAACCGGTTAGGCCCCAATTTTGATACGAGCCAAGCCGGGGGCTAGCTCAATGGCACGGCCTGTCGAGGCCGAATCCATGGCAACGGCTTCCGTCTTGGATGGCTTGGCGCCGGCCTTGTCGTGCAGTTCAAGGATGGTCGGGAGCGCGGAGGCGTGGATCTTGTCGTAATCCTTGACGCCCAGGATTTTCAGGCCTTCGCGGTAGGCGTCTTCGGCGCTGTCAAAAGCCATATCGAGCGAGCCGACATATGGGCGAAGATGATCAAGGGCCACGCGAACCTTGTTCTGCTTCGAAAGGATATTGTCGGTGATCCGCTTTTCGGCGGCGGCTACCGCGACAGCGGTGGCAGCCTTGATGGCGGCGTCCATCGCCTTTTCCTTCTTGTCGTCTTCTTCCTCGTCCTCGGCTTTTTTCTTGGCCTCGGCTTCCTCGTCTTCAGCCTTTTTCTTGGCTTCTTCCTCAGCTTCGTCCTCGGCCTTCTTTTTCTCTTCTTCCTCTTCGTCTTCTGCCGCATTAGCGTTCAGCATTTCGTCGAGGGCCTTGTAATCCTCAGCGGAGATTTTCTCCTTGAGGCGTTCCATCAGACCGCCTTCATCGCGGGCCCGATCCTTTGCTTTCGACATCTCTGTCTCCTTGTCATCATGGGCCCTGGCCCGTTTGATCCCACCAGCCGGGATTGCACTGTTGGGAGTGGTTACCGCCAAACCGGCGGGCATGTTGTCAGCCACCATCGATCCGGGAACACGCGGTTCCTCGACAATGGCAACATGATTTCCTGCAATTGCTTTCATTCTTCCGTCGAAAGGCATTCCATTCGGAGCTGTTCCGGGCGTCGGGTCATATTGATATCGATAGGAACAACTGAGGTTCCGCTTTTCGCCGCTTTCGATGTCGTCGATCGCAGCTTGGTCCCAGATCGTGAGCGGGGCGTAGAGCGTATCTCCGACCATCTCGACAGGACTTCCCACAGCCCCAACCGTCGCGAGTTTGGGATGATTGTCGGCACTGGACGCGATATGATCGGAAAGAACCGGCTTGCCTTCGAAGGATTTCGCGCCCTTAGCTAGCTCTTCGGCGTCACGGTAGACCTGATAGACGCGTTCAGGATCAAGATTGAGTTCCTGCCAGGCCGGTATCTCGCGACCGTAGTAAGGCGAAACAACCGCCCTTGTGATCGGCGTGCGCTCTACGCGAAGATGCCCGTCAGCATCCTTGGAGCGAACCGTGGCGCGATCCATGGCGATGCTGTCATTGGCGAATTCACGATTGCGGATAGCATCCGCTTTTGCGGCCAAGTTGTCATTGTCGTTCATACGTGCTCGACGGGCTGCAGCAAGTAGAAGCTCCCGATCATACCGCCATTCGCTGTTATGCTTTGACTTGACGGGATATTTCCGAGAAGCCGGTTCAAGGAACACATGCGCCGGCATCTCTTCGCGTTCATTCGGGGTCTTTTCTGCGACTTCCTTGTCACGCTCTGACAGCTTGCCTCTGGCCGTTTCCTTCTGCTGTTCGCTTTCATCAGAGGCGTTTGTCATCTCTTCCTCCGGGAACAGCATTTCGAGCACGCGAGCCACTTGCGGGTGCATCGGGCTCGGGAAATGATCCGCTGTAGCCCATACATATCCGCAATGTTCTGCATCGATTTCTGGTGTGAACCGGTAGCGAACCGGCTGCACAAACGTTGTGAAGATCATCCCCGTGGGCGTCACCGCTTCATCAACGATCGTCGGCTCGCCTACCCACGCATGACCCGTAGCGGGGCCGATTTCCTCGCAAGCCTCACGGCAAGCGATCATCCAAGGCGTTTCGCCCTCTTCACCCTTGCCACCCGGCAATGCCCAATGGCTCGCGTAATTGGCTTCCTGCGCGCTGCGGCACAAAAGCAGCACCGCGCCATCAGGAGCGATAAAGATCACGCCAGCGGCTAAGGGTGGGGATTCTATGGCGTCTTTGCTGACGAACTCCTTGCCTACGCTCTCAGGTATCCCCGATGTGCTATGCCCATTTGCGGCAGCCCACATAGCTTTGCGCTGTCGCTCCGAGACCGGCGGCATTGGCATTCCCTCAAATTGTTATGGTGATGTCAGGCGATTACGAAAACCGCTCCGGTGCGTTCGCCTTCCTGATCCTTGCAGGCCAGGCGATCGTCTTTCTTCAGCTCTGCCTCGATGAAAGCGATTTGCTTCTGTCGATCATCGCCGGGGACAACATTGCCAAGCCGATCCACGAAATGTGAGCAGATGGCACCCGCAGTCGTAGAGCCCGTGCGCTTGATTTCGTGCAGGGCAAATTCCTGAAGATGCGATGGCATTGGTATTTCCTCGCTAGACTGCGTAGAATAAACGGTACAGTATTGCACTGCCCCGTGGGGCAGTGTATATTTAGACCATTATGACATCAGATGAACTCAAAGCTTGGCGCGAGCGCCTGAAACTCTCTTTGGACAAAGCTGCCAAAGAATTAGGATGTTCTAAAAGCACCCTGATTGCCTACGAAAAAGGCAGAAGAATTCCACATTATATCGCGCTTGCGTGCGCGGCCTACGCTTTGGGCGTCAAAGCAATATGATCTGATTGATGACCAAATTCAGCAGCCTAGTCGGTATGTTCTTTCTGCGCGACAATGGCGATACCTACTTGACCGGAGAGATCGTCTCCGAAGTCAACGATGGAATGTATCTGCTCAAACCGGACAACATGAACAACCTACAAGCGTTGCCGCCATTTGAGATTATGGCTGTCGAAGACATGGCCGAAAAGAACGATTATGATATCCCCGCCATGTCACTTTTTGAAACGCGAGATGCTCTAAAGGCATGGGTCGATTGGGTCGAAGCCCCTACGATCGACACAACTGGTGCAAAAGTCATCAACCTCGTGAAGAAGTGAGGAGACGGCGATGTTGCCCGCTATAATTCTTGGCTTCTTCGCCCTAGCTAGCATTCTATGGTATTTAACGGAGCGCTTACCCGTAAGAGTGACCGCCAATCCATCAGAATTACTCAGTCTTTTCAAAGCTGATGCCTATACCTATCTTCCGGGAAGAGATGGGTATTATCTGGTGGATAGACGCAATGGTCTTATCCGCAAAAGCTATGGATTTGAATGGTTAATTCCAAGATTGGAATACATCTCTCCGCTCGATCCGGCCAGTGTCATTCCTCCAATAGGAATAATTGGCTATGTCTATTTTGACAGACGCCCTCTTGCTCTATGGGGGTACAAACTCCTCAGTGAGGACAAATGACCATGATCAACGTCGAAGTCTCAAACCCCATGCAAGGTGCGGCGTATCAAGTCCTGTTCGAACAGTTCCTGCCGGCCTATTGCTCCACCCGCGAGCGCCAAGCCGAAATTCAGGCTGACTTTGCTAAAGTTGCCGAGTGGGCACAGACGCAACCGCCCGATGTCTACGGTGCTTATCTCTGGGCGATAAAGAAGCTCTCAGAAGATATCGAGATGCGGCTGAAGGCCAGCGATCTCGGCACTAAGGTTGCCGCGGCGTATCAGTCTATTCCAAGGCCGGAGGTGTAAGCCGATGACCTTAGAAGCTGAACTAGCTCCTACCTCTCTCAAAGCGGGCGACATCCTCACCATACCTGTATTCATAGACCGTCGCAATTGGTGGCAGCGTCGTGCACCCCTATGGCTTGGCGGGAAGCCTAAGCCTATTCCCGAGCGCCGGGCCTTCACCATTACCTGGACGACGATGCAAGGACCATTCGAATGACAGTCATCGAAACCATAGAGCTTTCCGGTTGGCTGCGATTAGCCTACTACGGCGAAGCTGATGACATCCTTTTTCTGTCCGATGAACCTCTGGTTGATCTTTTGCAGGAAAGTGTAGCTGGACGTCAAGTCTCTATTCGCTATTGGATTTGCGACCAAGAAGAAACAAAGTCATCGGCTATAGAAGCATTCCTTCATAAACTCGACGGAATTGCGGAAGCAAATTTCGGAGCCAACTATTCAGAAGTAACCGGCTATCTTTGGACAGACGAAGAACTGGTCGTTGGCGGCCATGATCTTGTCCAAGAATTCTATGGTTCTGTCGGTAAATTTCTAATCCTTGAAGTGGATATTCACCCATGACCGTAGCAGAACTCCGCAAGGCGCTTGAAGGAGTGATAAGATGGACCCTATAACAAAATCTGAAGGCTTTTATTACTCGATCGACCACCTTGTGGAAGCTGGGTGCGTACCCAATCACGATATTACCGGCGTCCTCGCATTTCATAGTATCGAAGATTGGGACCACGTATCCGCTAAATTAAAGAACGTTTGGGGCTACAGCTTTTCATGGACTGGTCCTACTTTGCTGAAGCAGTCTCCAATGCGGGACGGGCGCACAAACTATGTGTTTCGCATTGACCCAGTGTGAAATTGATCAGCTAAACCCCTTGATGACCGGACGCCCGACACAACGACATGATATGAGCTCTCCTGGCTGGATTTTCCTTCCCACTTCGGGATCATACCAGCCTTCCTTGATAGAATACTGAACTTTGTCGCGCCCAGCCTTCAAATGCGAAGGCCTTGGATGTCTGCCGCCCCCGCTATGGACCCACACCGCAGTATCCAGCCCTAGTTCAAGCTGGCGAGCCCGTGTGAGCGAAGCATTGGCCTTGTTGGTCTGATCCCGCGCAATCAGCGCTGCTCGTCGCCGTGTGACGCCAAGCTGTTTCTGCAGACCCTCCGAAATCACCTGCAGATCACGTCCGTTCTGGACTCCGATCATGACGATGCTCTCGACTTGCGTCAGATAGCGCTCCGGAATGCTCTTGATCAGTGACACATTCTCATGCACCGTCGCGACGATCACATCTCGCATGGCCGGCGTTATCTGAAATCTGACAGTCCAGCCGCCATCCTTCAGGATCTTCTTCATTGCCGCCGTTGACCGCTTCTCCACCGACTGGGCGAAGTAGTCTGCTAATTTGGTCGACATTTCATCGAACTTGTCCAGCCAGCGCTTGGACAGTTCTTTCATCGATCGGCGCAGAGCATCGGCTGGCGATTCATCCTCAGCCACAATGCGGTCTTCGTTCTTACGATAGGTTGCCTTGAGCCAGTAGTCGACAGAGGCAGCCATGGCATCGATCAGTTTCAGAAGCTGGCGGCGATATTCAATCTCGATGCCCACGTTGGGATGGATCGGCCTCAGGATCGTTTCGCCGGTCTTCGGCGTCTTCCGCCTTAGCTTGCTCGCCATCTGTATTCTCCGGCTCGGCCAAGGTCTCTGGAATGTCGTTGCGAGGTTTAGGCTCGCGAGAGTTGATGACGCCCCAGAGAGGAATATTGATCACGCAGTGGCCTTTCAGATCGCGCCAAGTATGGAATGCCACAGCCAATAAGACCGGGGCTCACCGATGAGCGCAAATCCATAAGACATTCCGGTCGAGATCGCTAGGGCGGTCAGATAGACCGTCCATACGAAAGGCTTCTCGCCGACCCGGTCAATAATGCGCTGGCAAAGTCGATCCATTAATTGACTGCAGAAGCCTTCGCTTCCGCCTTCACGGGCTCGCTTGCCTTTGTCGCATATACGTCGCCGTGGAAAACGAATGAGGCCAACGTGGAGGCCATCAAAGTTGCGGACTCAATGTCAAAGATCCCCAAATCCCGGACAACGATTTCAAGACACTTCATACGGAGTTCACTATCGCTCATCACGCGGCTTCCTTATTGGTGGTCTCTTCGGCCTTGAACATCGATCCGACGGCGCTGCCGGCACCCTTCGGCACCAAGCCGCCCTCTTCCTCTTCAAGCAGATCAGGCAGTTCATCCACATCCAAGCTGGCATAAGGGGTATCTGGATCAGATGCGATGCGCTGGCGAACCTCTTGCTGAGATACCACGCCAGCATCAAGGTAAATCTGATCAGTCTCAGCATCAGCCTTGCGGGCTTCCGCCATTTCCTTTTCCGTCAGAGACCAGAGCGGTTCGAACTCGAAGGTAATTTCGTCGTCCACTTCGCCCCAAAGGGACATCATGGTTACCTTCATCACGATTTCCAGGTTCGGCCGGAAGAACGATTCCTGATAGGCGCCGATTGTGTCGTAGAAGACTCGTATCTCCCCTTCCGACGAACTATTGAGGCCGGCAGGCTGAATACCCGTGAACTTCACCGCAGGAATGCGCGCCACGGACATCATGTGTTCCTGCGCTTGGGCCTGCAGCTCGTGAAGGCCCGCTATGCTGGCGGAGACGTTCTTGAAGTCTTCGCTCTCCTTATTGATGACGAAAGCGCCTTGGTTGTCCCGGAGCGCATTGAAGAGCCCGACGCGCTCCAGAAGTCCGGCAGCAGTACCAGGTTGAAGGATCGTAGACAGATCCGTTGCAAGCACCATGACCGAAAAGGAATGGATCAGACTGCCGACACTTGTCCTGGTCTTCAGCCAGATATCCACATAGGGCTTTGCCATCTGGGAAAGCGAAAGGCCGCCGAACGAATAAGCCGGCTTCAGAAGATCCGGCACAGGATGACCGATAAATGTCAGTAGCCGCGTGTGATGGATTTCCTTGCCCATCACATACCACACCTGTGGATTGTACCAAGTTTCCTTCAGCGGCTCGACCGCATTATATGTCGTCGGATAGGTCCAGACGGCTTCCACTGTCTGCAACCGACGCAGCGAACCTTTCTTGACCTTCGATTTCAGAGGATTCCCATCAGCGATGATCGGCGTGGACAACTCACTGTTGCCCTGTTCGACCGAGGTTCCCAAATCCAAAAACAGATGGCTGCGGCCGAAAAAACCGTCCTGTGTAGCGAGAGTTCTGAAATTATCCCGCACTTCCAGGCGCTTGAATTCCGCTTCAAGCTCCTTAATGCGATCCGACTTATCCGTTTCGTCTGCACCCGTACCCTTGAAGCGAATCCACTTTCTCGTTGCTTCGGTGGCGATCGTCTCGGAGAAGACGCGGTACTCTGGCCGTTGAGCAAGAAGCGACAGATATGGATAGCCGAGAAATTCCAATCCCTCATTGGCGACTTCATTCATAGCCCCGGCAGCAACCTGAGTCTGCGCCCAGTTCAGCGATGAGTCCATCGCCATCTGATTGCTTTTGACCGGGACTGCACTTGGCGGGTGTTGAGCAACCTTGAACGGCTCAAACGCCTTTTTGCTATCTTCCGCCAATTCAGCACTCATCAGCGCTGCGGCGCGCATAGCAACGGCGAAATCCGCCATTCGTCGCGCAGGATCGAGTTGCTCCGGCTGCGGCGCAGGATCAACAGCTTTCTTGCCGCGCAGCCATTCGAAAATCTTCATTAGAATCCTCTGCGGCCGGATTGCATTACTGTAGTAATCATGTCGGACGTAATAGTTACGCTGGTTATCCTAGGCGAGAACGCCATGACGAAAGCATCCGCCTTGTTCGGAGAAGGCACCGGACCACCTTCGCGATTGGACTTCTTTAAGTCCTTCTTGCTCTCGACCTTCGTCTTGCCGTTATTGTCGTAATCCCGTCTCGGCGTACAAAGTTCATCGATGAGTTCATCCAAGAAATCGCATTCGCTGGAGATAGATATGATTTCGTCATCCGCAAACTGATGCCCGTTCACTACGGCATTATAGGTGTTGCGGAACCGCCGCGAGATCTCCCACCACGCCTGCGCCTTGATGTTGGCGTAGAAATCCTTGTTCTTTGGCGATTGCGGATCTTTTTGATCGACGCGCCGTTCCGGATGAATGACTTCTCCACCAGCATTGAACTTATAATATTGCACCTTTGATTGGTGCTCTCGGTTCAGCGCTTGGAAATGCGCTCCAGCAAAAGCCCCGACACCGATGCTATCATAGTCAATCGATGCTTCGAGCGACCGCGCTAGAGCGTGCACTCTTCCGGCTGATTTAAGCAATTCGTCTTCAGCAGCCTTCCATTCATCCACGGCATGCGCCAAAAAGCCGTGAGACGCCACTGTCGCGCATTTGTCATCGCCGCTGTCTGCAACGTCGAAACCGATCCGCTTCGCGCCAGACGGATGCCTGCCAAGCTTTATATGCGCATCAATGGATGCTACGACCCATGCGCGTCGGATAATGACGGCATCGTCGTCCTGCCTCGGTTCGCCTAGATAAATATGCCGGTATTCATCTTCGTCCTCAGCCTTCTTGGCAGCGATGACCTTGAGAATTGTTTCCGACAGAAACGGGTTTTCGTCGTAATTGATCTTCCGCTTTACTGTGTCCGGCGGAGTGTTCGTAACAAAGCGGCGATAGACAAAATCCGTTACTAGACGCGGATTGAAAATGATCCAGAACTGCGAGCCGTCCTTTCTCAGTGTCGGCTCAAGAATGTCCCATTGCTCTTGCGTGAGGTTGTGAGCCTCTTCGATCCAGCAGATGTCGATACTTTCCAAAGACTTGATTTCATCGATGTGACGCCACAAGCCATAGAACATGAATTCTGAGCCCGTCGAGCGATGCCGGATCGAGTTCTCGGTAATAATGAATTCAGCCTGGAGGCCAAACCGTTCGATCTGAATCTTCAGAAGTGTATAAACTGACTCCGCAATCTTGTTCTGAAACTGACGAGCACACAACACGCGAATGCGGCATTGAGTCGCCAGATAAATCGCAAATCCTGCTGCATCCCACGACTTTGAACTAGACCGACCACCATACAGGATACGGTTACGGGCCGGAGTGAGCCAAAATGGCCTGAGGGTAGGGTTAAGGCTTGGCTTAGGCTTCGCTCTCGTCTGAGGCGCCGGCGTAGAAGTCCGCAAGTGATCTAACCTCCACGGGACCGCCATCCCTGCCCGTAAGTTCAACTCTGTCGGTGAACATACCAAGATGCTTGCCTATATCGACGAGCGCGCCCTTCTTATCGTGGAGCTTGAGCTTTATGCCACCGGTCGAGTTCTGGCTGATTTCCGCAATCGCTGCCGCCGTGTCGTCATCAATCTCATCGCTGGAAATGAGCTTCACGTTGTTCGTGACGACGTTCTTGATCACAAGGACGTCCCCGCCATCAGAGTTGTCCTCTTCCGTCACAAGCGTCCCTTGCCATTTAATGGCCTTCCGAATGTCGGCGAACCCGATCTTAGCCAGCTCCGCCAAGACACGTTCTTTCGTGATAGCAAGCTTCTCAATGGCCTTTTCAGTGGCCTTACGCTCTACTGTCTGCTCCCACTGCAAAAGCTCTGCCACCCGTTGTCTGATGTAGTCTTTTTGCTGTAACCTAGACGCATTTCCGCGGTCTGGTTTAAACCCAGCCTCGGCATATGCGTCATCTGCTGTCATTCCCTTGAATAGGGCATAGGCGAACTTCTCATGACGCGCGTTTTTCAGGGCACCCATCACTGATCCATTCGATAATCGCCAATGGCATCACGATCGCTAGACCAGACATCGGACTGAGCGGACGGCGTTACGGATGCCTCTAGAGATTGGACGGCACCCACCATTGTATGGGACATTGATTCTACAAAACCGAATTCCTGGATGAGCGAGCGGATCTGCTCCATAAGCGATCCAGCACCGCGGCGATTGTCGCCTACCATTTCGATCTTGATGTAGATGTCGGACATTATTCCAGACCAGATTGGTCGAATGGAGGTATCCCGCCAGCGCCTTGTGCTTTGAATACTATACCCCTCGCGCTGGTGGCGACGCTGCTAGGTCTGAGGCCCATAAGCCTATCCAGTGCCTCACGGGCTGCATTGGCGGCGTCCGCCAACTCTCGAAGCTCCTTGATGGCGTCGGCAACTCCGACAGCATCAACGCCAATCTTGACAACCAGACCCTCGACTTCGGCCTTGGCTTTCTTCTTGTCCGTCATCTATGGTTCCTCGCGCTCCAGAAGGCTTTCAATCCCTTCCAGAAGGAACTTATTAAGGAACTTATGGCCGAAACTACTTCAACATCGCGCGTATCAATGAACGTGATATCCGTACCGCCGATACCGCTGCCGGGATCATCGAGAGCCCAGACCGTCATATGATATCCATCGCCAGGGAGATAACTACCGGTTCCCATTGGCTCATAGTGCTTGCCATTTTCATCGCGCAAGACGCTAAACCCGAAGATTGGGGTCCCGTTCTTATCGACGTGACGACCGTCTATCTGGAAAGGAACTTCCGTCATCTTGTGTTCTTCCTCACCACGATAGCGCGCCGGCAATCCTCAGGCTCCCGCTTTCCGACATCAATCCCGAAGGTCATAGGGTGTGGCATGCCCTCTTGCTTTAGAACGGAGAAAAGGTTGGAGAGTTCTGTTTGCTTTTCGGCGTCGGTCATGGCTCAATCATTTGCCTTGATGTGAGCGATCGCAATCTTCATCGCGTCTTTCACCATCTTGCGGGCTTTCTTCAGATCTCCCGAGACGGGGTCTGTCACATAACTCGTTTCCGTTCTGGCATCGGAAAGCCTCCGCTTGATGGTTTTGCCGGCTGGAGCGCAATCGATCTGGAACAGTAGAACCTTGAAAGCTCGCTCGACACAGTCAAGCCGATACTTCTTGTCCATCATGCTGATAGTCCGTGACTTTTCATCATATATGCTGTAATTTGTAAGTGGATGCCCAACCGATTTCCAATCGGCCCCACAAGCGGATAACGAGCTCAGAAATAACAGAAAAGTAGCCTGGGGTGACGCGATCCCAGTTTGCATTATACCTGCGAATAAACGCTGGCATTTTGCCATGGTAGCCTCCCGTCTTGCGAATGGCTGGCAACACCTCAGAGGTGATCCATTTCTTAAAGCGTTTGGCTTCCGGCTTGTTCGATCGCAGAATGATAGAGTAAAGGCCCGACTCATTGATTAGCGTCGTGCGCTGAATCCTACCGTGGGGGTCGGAAATTCCGAGGGCCGATTTTTCGTCATCATCCAGCACTCAGAACATGGCGGCTCGTAATGGCCGCAGCCCGAAAGAGCCGATGCAATCGCGAAGATCGCAATCATAAGCGCAGCATTCGTCATCACCATCTCCGAAACCCAACCCGCCATCCCTTCCCGCTCATGCGGATGGATGTGTGGTTGGAATAGGCTGTCCTTCCCTTGTCCTCTAGCCAGTTGGGGCGAGTGAAGAGGGAAAGGATCCAGTGCATACAACTCACTTGTATTCTATCAAAGTTGATTGTATATTCGGCCTTAGTCAAAAGAGCCAAGGTAACTTGTATGTCACCAGATGATTTTATTCGATGGCTTGCAGAGATGAAGGCATCCATCAAAGGCGTCAAATCCGATGCAGACTGCGCCAAATTGCTTGGCATCTCCGCTAATGCCGTGGTCGATATGAAGAAACGCGGCACAGATCATCGAACTGATCTGGCTTGCCGAGCACTTCTTCACCGCCTCTCTCCATATGGAGAAGGCAAATGACTGAATATGTATATTTCATTGGCCAGAAAGGCCGATCTGAGGGTCCGATGAAAATCGGGCACACCACAAATAGCATAAGGTCCAGATTAAGTGCACTTCAGACCGGTGCTCCATTTGACCTTACATGCCACAACTATATTGAGACATCGGGCGGCCTTGCTCTTCAGATAGAAGGAGCCATCCATCGCCTCCTCTATAAGAGGCGCATTCGCGGCGAATGGTTTAACATGTCTGTTGATGAAATTATCCCGGTTGCCAAGGAAGCAATATTTATAATTGGTGGAACTGAAGACCAAATTATCGTGGATGACCACGGGGATTCGATCCCATAATACTCATGGTAAGAATAAGCAGACCAAGATCAACGCCGTTCTTCGCACCCACCTCAATCTTCCATCAGGAGATCAGAAATGACTATAAAGTCTAAAATATCGCACGATGGTTATGTTAGAATTGATATTTCTAACCCAACGCCTAATTCCGTCAGGATTTCACTTGTTGCCGAATGCGATGGAACCGGCAAGTGGGTTGATCTTGATGGCGCGGACGTAGAGGGCCTAATCGGCAGACTTTCAGAGGCTCGGGCAAAGTTAATGGAACAAGTTCCAAGAACGCTCGAACCTAACGCTATTATAGGCGAAGGCCATCTTCAGACGAATCCTGACTGGCATTTTCACGATTCCATAACATGGAAGGGAGAGAAACTAACCGGCGTTACTCCATTGGCTCTGCGGCATGAAGGACTCGGTTGGCTCTATTTTGCCTTCCCAAATGGAAGCGCCGATATTATCGGTAAATCCCTAGTAAAAAAGTCTGCTGAAGGAAATTAACACCGCTTCCTTACGCCCTCATCCCCAACGATAAGCGTTGTTCCGTCTCGTGCCGTCAGAACCCACCACACATGCTTTGGCTTGTTTGGCTGGGCGAAGCAGGGAGGAATGTCCGAAGCCGTGTCGATAGCCTTCCCTGTGGGCATCTGGGCCATGTCTGGCTTAGTCTGGTCTTGTTTGGCGTGGGCTAGTGTTGAGGCGATGATAAAGGCCAGTCCTATGACAATGGCGACAATCCCGAGGGAGCGCACGTCCGCTAGCAATCGAGCGGCAATTTTAAATTCCCTGTACCAACACATACAATAGGTTTTCCCGCATTGGGTCCAGCCCCACCGCCACCAACCCCGCGTTTAATCCACACATTCACGATCCTGCAGCGCCTATGGCAGCGATTGACGGCGTTTTCGATCTCCAGACGGCGGCGGATTTCATCCATTAAGGTTGTTCGGGTCATCTCGGCTCGATCATCTCACGAATCCAGCGATCGGTACTCGGCTTTACCGAGGTTCATCATGGCGCGGCTGGGATTGAAGATTTCGCGGTTTGTAGCGCCGACGGCCATATCGCCTACGCCAGCGTTAAACGATACGGAAGAACGAACATCAAGGCTGGACGATGAACTGCTGCAGGAGATCGGTGATCCATACACCATCGGCGTTTCCCACCAGCGGCGATAGACATCATGGTATCGCTCTACGAAGACAGTCTTCGTGATAGCCGCGCCATCGATCTCGGCCACGCGGGCCTTGATGCGCTCCCACTGCTTTTCATTTGGTGCGGCTTCCAACGTTTCCGTGAAGCCTTCAAACCAGGCTTTGAATTCTGCGAGGGTCATTTCGATCTCCATAGATCATCAATGATGGAAAACTTTGGCATTGCGCCACCACAGGCGAAGAACCATTCGGCGACGCGATCCATTCGAAATTTTCCCGGATTTCCCCACACAGTCTGGATGACCTTCGACATACTCCAACCAAGCCGAGAAGCTATGGCCTGCGCGCTGCATTTCTGCTCTATCGCCGTCTTAAGCATCAACCATTGAAGACGCTGTGGGAAAGGAATGATACTTTCGAAGATCGTCATGTCGCTCTCCAAAACCAACGTTTCTGCCGGCGAGGACGCCAATAGCGCGGGTTTCCTTGATCGGACTGACGGATACGCTTTGCTATAGCTAAGCCGCCCAACCTCGCCCATCTTCGACTTTTTCGGAGGCTTGGCACTTCCCCTCCAAATGAAAAGCCCGACCAGCAGTTATGCCGATCGGGCTGATAAACGGGTATAGAATTAAACAATTGATATTGTTTTCAAAATCCCCAAAAGGTAACTGAGAATTACCTTTTCTTGATATCTGCCTGCCTACAGGCTTACGGATAGGTGAACGGCTCCAGCGCTATCGCGCGCCATGGTCTTGCCGCTGTGTGCACCAGCGCGGCAACTTGCTTAACCGGCCCGAAGGCTACCGTTCCAGCGCCGTAGCGCATCGTTATACTGTTTATGCGGAAAGGGTATAACTCATGACGGGCCAAGCGTTACATACCGGTCACTGGCTTCTTGGCTTCCGCGCCTATCCAGTATGCCGCCGTCATGTTCCTCTTGCGAAGAATAAGTTCCGGATTCTACTGAGGGGACCGGAGCCCCACCCTGGCTTCTTTAAAGTCGTCCAGAGCTTGACCACCACGAGGGTTCGACTTGGTGACGGTGATCAGCCGTCATGTTCCTCTTGAGAGGAATGGGTATCGAGAAGGCCTAGCGCTCCCGAGTTGAACGGGCCCCGCTCCATCGCCGTTGAGCTATCCCTTTCGGGACCGTCGAGATGCAACCCTTACACCTTACGCCGGCTCTTCTCGATCTCGTTGCCTGACGGGCAGCCTCCTAGCAGGATTCGAACCTACGACCTCTAAGGATTAGCCAAGCGCTCTATCCGACTGAGCTATAGGAAGCTGTCTATCCCGTCAGTTCTGTGCCCTATAGGGCAATTGATAGCCCCACCCTGCAGTTAAAGCGCGCACTCACTGCAAGACACCCAGTTAGTTCCGGTAACGCTGGCATGGCGAAGGAAATCAATCCTTTTGCTAGAGGCCGGGGCCGACATCGTTGAGGCGACAAGAATTGGCGGGACGTCAAAGCCATGTAGTCTCGCCAGCATTCGCCTCGAATTGGCTGGAATGGCTGGGATCGAACCAGCGACAACGCAGTTAACAGCTGCGCGCTCTACCGCCTGAGCTACACTCCAAAATGGTTCAGGCTCCTCGATTCGAACGAGGGACATCCAGATCCAAAATCTGGCGTTCTACCTCTGAACTAAGCCCGATGGAGCGGCGACCCGGAATCGAACCGGGCTTGTCGGCTTGGAAGGCCGATGCCTCACCTTGAGGACCGCAGCAAAATTAGTGCTTCTCCCTGCTGGCCAAGTTATTCCCCGGCTGGGGCCAGTCCGCGCGAACCTTTCGGTTTTCGCCTCATCTCAGAGGCTCTTCAGGCGCTTAAAGTGCCGGGCCAGATGTCGTCTGCACAGGAGAAGCGTGACGACCCACGCCTCGTTGAAGCCTAAGCTTCGAATTGGCGCTGGAAGGAACGACCAGGATCAAACCCCAATCTTCACGAACCGGCTAAAGTCGCCATGATCCGCCTTCCAGATTTCGTCGCTCGGAACCGAAGCCCCGAGCCGAGGTTGATCCCGGTGGCCAAACCGGGAATGTGCCTCATATTTCGCTATGCTGCCATCTGGCGTTTACGATCACGATCGCGGCGCTGTTCGTTCCGCCACTGAACCCAATCGAACTTCTCAGCCCTGATGGCTTCCTTCTGCGCAAGAACGTCGCCGTCGTTCCAGTGGCGCGGTTCTGCGATGTTGATATAGTTATGCCCCATTTTGGGCACTTCTTGCAACATGTCTTTTTGCAGCTTTCGTATATCCTCCAGTGTGTTGCGAAGAAAAATTGCCTCAATGCATGAAACAGCCGCATCCTTCCGCCGCGCACCGGTATTCCTATGTACACGCTCGACGTCTCGGCACCAACGGCTAAAGCTCATGCGCCGATCTTCGGTCTCGCCCTTGGGTGTCCCTCGAAGCGTTCCAGCCTCAGCGGCAGCCCACGCCCAAAGACTGCGACGATGGCGCTCGTGAGGGACCAACGTCATAAGCTCATTGCAAAGCTGCCAACGAGAAACATCTTCAGTCTTCAGCCTGGTTGTTCGGCTTGACAGGAAATCCGCCCTCTCCTCGGCGTATCTTTCAGCCCCCCATCCCTTCACATCCAAATCGGTATGGAAGTATGGAATAGCCTGTGCCTTCAGTGGCGCCGGCCGTTCTCCGTTGGATGGAAGCCGCCGATCGGTATGAGCAGCCGCGATGAAAAGCTCTTCGATTTCGTTGAACGTCATTTCATTGCTCCAAATCTTGCTGATCGTAATGCTTGCGAAGTTCGCGATAGAGCATGCCGTCTAAGGCCTCGCGTTGTTTGATCATCCCGCGAAGCTCTTGAGACAGATATTGAAGATAGCCAAGGGGAAGCCTGTCCCAGATATCCAACCACCGGCTGGCATCCTTCTCGATCTGAGGATGGAATTTGCGAACCATGTCGCTGGTTGCCCATATGCATGCCTCGTCGAGACATCCGCGGTTGTTGGCTGTATCGGCCAATGTTGCTAGGACTAGGCGTGCGTGGCCTTCTCCGTTCCGCTCAATAATCCGGAGAATAGACTTGTGGGCGCGCGTCTGCCCGAGGCGCGGGTAAGCCGTCCCCTCAAGGACTTCTATTCCTGCTTCCTCACATAGAGCGGAGACGCGCCGATCGATCAAATCTTGCCCTCCGCTTTCATCTTAGCCGCCCTCTGCTTGGCCGTTGCGGTTCTGACAAGCATATTAAGGATAGATGTGTGGTGCCGATGGAGAAGGGCTCCGAGCTGCATGGTGGTGAGCCTTGGGAATCGACGCATCAGCTTCAGAAGCACAGTCTTGCGCTGGCGATAGAAGGCCCGTAGATGCTCGCGAGAGATGAGCATTTCATAGTCAATGCCTTGCGCCCTTGCCTCAAACTGTACGAACCGGCGTGGAGATATTCCAGGTTGACGCGCCTTGAGTCTCCAATATAGCCGAACGTGAGAATCGACATCCCGACGTGCGATCTCAACGCTTACGTCTTCTGTGCTATAGGCTGGAGGCGTGCGGGGAAGTCTAAGGAAGATAGCGCCCCGTTCCAATCTCCATTCTGGCTTGATAGTCGAGGATACCAGCTCGTTCATGCCGCCTCTCCGTTTTTCTTGAAAAGCTCTTCCGCTTCACGACGATGATGACCTATAATTTCTCCATCGCGGACCATGACAGGCTGCTCAATTTCGTTCTTCTCACGCCAAGCAGCGCATTCGGCAGCATCCTTGGTGGGGAAATATTCAGGACCAAGCTTGCGGCCCTTATCGTCTGTCTTAAGAACGGGCTCGTA